>CAMHNQ010000037.1 GCA_946186495.1 uncultured Bacteroidales bacterium | reverse complement strand
CTGATAGGGTGCAAATAGGACGCAGACACGAATCAAACGGTCAACACAAGAGAAGTGTTGTCTCCTAATCCACGCTGGCTCGCCCAAATAAAAAAGTTGATGCGTAAGCCCTGGGGTGAAAGCAGGATGAAGGCAGGATGAAGGCAGGGTGAAGGCTTGCTTGGGCGATGCGGAAGCAGTCGTCAGGGGTTTCTTGAAAGCCTCCAGGCGGAAACAGTTCACATCCTCCAGGACCGTGACGCCGCAGACGAAGACGGCGTGAGATTCCCGATGATGTCGGAATATGAGTGTTTTGCAATTAGCGAATTGACTATCAACTACTTGAAAATCGATTCGGCAAGCCCGGATGAACGAAATTAATCGCTGTTGAAAAAAAACCGCCGAAACTCTTGATTTTGCTCTCTTTTTTTTGTATATTTGCAAAAATTTTTGCTACGGCATTTTTCGCCAATTGTCGTTTGTAGAAGTAAGCAATCGCAAAGGCAGGAGAAAATAACAAGAACAATAAGTCATTGCTAATTTATTCATTAACAACAATTTGTTTATTCCTCAACAGTTGAAATTGAAAATGGTTTACGGAATTAAAGTATAAAAAATAGAGACGTTGAACGCAACGTCTCTATAAAGTAAAAACTTCGAAAGGTTTGTTTCCAGCGGATTATCCGCAATAGAAATATTCTTTCACCATCTTGGTCATCACGTCCGGATCCTTGGCGATTTCTTTCCGGATGTTTTTGTCGTTGAAGGATTTGAGTTGCTTGATGATGTCGTCGATCATGGAGCGGTCGAAGACGCCGTGAGCCTCGAAGATTTCGCGATGGGCGCTGAGTTCGTCAGCGGACTCCCAGCAGGAAGCGGGCAGTTGGGCGAGCTTTTCCACGAGATCCTTGTTTTCGGCGCTGTGGATGTCAACGTCGACGTAGGTTTTCTTGGCAAAATCGAGGGCGTTCTCCATCTCGAAGCCGTGTCGGGCGGCGCAGACGAGGCCGGCGAGCAGCAGGTAGATGTCAGCGGATCCGTCCGGGCAGCGGAACTCGACGGTCTGCTTTTGGGAGCGGTCCTTGTTGACGGCTTTCTCCAGCGGGTTCAGTTCGGCCACGATATCGTTCTTGTGGGTCCATCCGAGTGGTACTCGCACGAGCACGGAGCGGTTGCGGTCGCCCCAGCAGACGGACGTGGGGGCCTCCTGGTGTGGCACGAGGCGGAAGTATGAGGTCGGGTTGGTGTTTCCGAAAGCGGTCAGGGAGCTGGCGCAGGTCATATATCCGGCGATGGCGGTCTTGGCGATGCTGTTGAGCTTGCCTTTGGTGACCATCTGGTTCTTGCCCTTGGCATCGACGATGCAGGTGTGGATGTGGAGGCCGCTGCCGGCCTTGCCTGCGGTGATCTTCGGCGAGAAGGTCACATCGAAGCCGTATTCGTAGGCTAAGTTGCGGATGATCCACTTGGCAAGGACGAGTTGGTCGGCGGCATCCTGCACGTCAGTGACGAGGAACTCAATCTCGTTCTGTTCGTAGATTTTGCCATCCATGGTGAAGTTGCCCACTTCGGAGTGGCCGTATTTGATCAAACCGCCCATCTTGGCGATATTGAGCATGCACTCGGCGCGGAAGTGCTCGAACTTGGTGAACGGGGAGGATTCGTGGTAGCCGCGCTGATCGGGTATGGTGAAAAGCTCTTCCGCCTCACCGATGACATAATACTCCAACTCGCCCATGGCTTGGAAGTAGTTGCCGGTGACCTCCGTGAACGATTTGGCGGCTTTGCGCAGGATGTATTCCGGGGAATTCTCCAACGGTTTGCCCTCGTTGTTGTAGTATGAGCAAAGGAAGGAAAGGGTGGGGATTTCGGAGAACGGGTTAAGGAAAGCCGTAGAAAAGCGCGGGATGACATACAGGTCGCTGGAACCGGCATGGATGAAAGCGGGGAAGATGTTGGAACCGTCGACGCGTTCACCGTTAGAGAGAATCTGCTCCAAGTATTCACGGCTGTGAAGCACGAAACCGAGGGTCTTAATGCGCCCGTCACCAGCCACATAGTGGAAATTCACCATGGGGATGTTATTCTCTTCGACATACTTGATCATGTCCGCCTTGGTAAACTCTTTCGGACTTTTTTTGAAATAATTCACGAGCGGGTTAAGGCTCATATTGATGCTGTCTTTCATAATAATTGGATTATTTTGTGATTCTTGAAAAAATCGGGGCAAAGATACACTTTTTTTTGGCTGGGAAAACGGATGGCAAGAAGTAAAAAATGACGCGGATTTTCCCACAGTCCTTGGCTGGGAAAATAAAAAAAAAAGTATCTTTCTTCTGAAATTGTGGAGGCTCGCCAGGGTTCATCTCTACCGTGGCAATTTCATTTGTCCGTTTGTATTCGTAATTTATGTACATTTGCAGGTTGTTAATCTGATTAACATTTAAGAGTGGGTAAGTGTCAGGAAAGATGAATTTATAATTTTTTATTATTCATAAAATCAACAAATTATGGAAAAATTTTACATCTTTAGGAAACTGGCCCAAGAGGTCAAGCAATTTGCTGCCATCGCACTGATAGTGCTGTTGGCGGTCGGCAATGCCTTTGCCGAATATGACGGCACGGGAACGTTTACCAAAATCAACTCGGCGGATGAGTTGACGACAGGCTATTATGTGGTGACGAACCAGACCGGTGAGTTCGCCCTGAAAAACGAGGCTGCGTCAAACTACATCTACAGATCAAATGCCGAGTTCGTGAACCCGTCTTCTGACATCGTGTGGTATGTGAATGTCGCCGCGGATGGTTCCATCACCCTCTTCAACGAAGAGGCCGGTGTGTATGTCGAATACCATGGCAATGCCACATCAGGTTCCAATTACGCCTATCTGGTCACTGAATTGAGTGATAATTGTCGTTGGACACCTACACTGATGGATGCCGGATGGGATTTGGCCAATGCCGTGAAAAATTTCCGCCATCTGAGCTATAATCCATCCAACAACGGGCTTCGTTTTGCCTGCTATGCGAATATGGGCCAACAGCGACTTGCCTTTTACAAGCGTGGTGAGGCAGAGACCCCTGTCGTTGAGGCACCCGTTTTCACGCCAGGAACGGGGACCTACTATACCGAGCAAATGGTCAGCCTGTCGTGTGCCACCACAGGTGCCAACGTTTACTACGCCATCAATGGTGGCGACCTTATCCTTTACAATGCTCCTTTCACCATCAATGCCAATGCCCATGTCTCCGCTTGCGCCATCATCGGCGAGGACACCAGTGCAGTGACTACCGTGAACTACACTTTCCCTGTGTTCATCAATAATATTGCTGCCTATTATGCTGCAGAGAACGCTGACCTCTTCAAAATCACCGGCGACCTGACTTTCGTCTATCGCAACGGCCGATATGTTTATGTGAAAGACGAGACCGGCGGCCTGTTGGTTTACGACAACGCCTCTGTCATCACCACCGAATACAACGAGGGTGATGTCTTTGCCGGCGGTCTGGTCGGCACTCGTTCGATGTACCACGGTTTGGATGAGTTTGAGCCTGTCCTGAACACCGCCGAAGGCATCTCCGGTGACGAGGTGGCTCCTGTTGTGGTGAGTGCGGCACAGCTGCTTGCCAATCCTCAAAACTATGTCTCCCAGTTAGTGATGGTGGTCGATGGCGAATTTGCCGCCGGCTCCTTCAACACGAACACTGCCACGAAAATCAACTTCACGCAGGATGGCAGTACCATCAAAGTGCGCAACGCTTTCAAGACTGTAAGCAGAACGTTTGACGCAGGTGATGTGGCCACCGTGATCGGTTTCGTGACTATCTACGACAATGAAGTGCAGCTCTTCCCGCGCGACAATGCTGACATCATCACGACGGCCCTGCCCGTCTCCTGTAACTTCGCGGACAATTCCACCATGCTCTGGACCCTCGTGAACGGGGAAAGCGCCAGCAAATGGCATATCGGTGCGCCCCAAGGCTTTGACGACAACAAACTGTATATCTCCTCGTCCAACGGTCTTACTAATAAATATAATGTATCGGTTGCATGCGATGTTCATGCCTATATGGATGTGACGCTGCCCGCCAGCGATGTGTTGCTGACCTTCGATGTCAGAAGCATGGGCGATGCCAACGATTTCCTGCAGGTTTCCGTAATGGACGAGTCACCTGAGGCCGGCAGTCTGCCGACGGAATACCTGGCCCGTTTCTACGGTGTGAATGAATTCACCACCCAGACCATCCTGATTCCCGCATCCTACGCCGGTGACAAGAAACTCGTCTTCACCTGGCACAACGATGCCTCTGGTGGTACGCAGGCCCCCGCCGTCATCGACAATGTGGTGCTGAAGAACACTTGTGCAATGGTCTCCAACATCGAGGCCGAAGTGGAAGGCCGTTCCGCCACCATTACCTGGGACGCCCCGGAAGGCCAGAACTCCTGGACTCTCCAATACAGGATTGTCGGTGCTGAGGACTGGCAGACAGTGAACGCAAGCACAGCTGCCGTAACCCTGGACCACCTCACCACCGATATTGTGTACGATGTGCGTGTGAGATCCAACTGCGGCGAGAGCGCCAGCTACTGGGCCACCTACCAATTCGCCGTGCCGTGCATCAATTGGTCCACTGCCCAGGAAGAAATCGCGATCGGAACGGGTACATCCAGCAGTTATTTGTCTCCTTTCAACAACTTTTATAGAAATTCCGCCACCCAGATGATGTATCCTGCCGATCAATTCCCGACCGCCGGTTACATCAACTCCATTTCCTGGGAGATGGTGGGTAATTCGTCCCATAATTATTCCGACCTCAAAATTTATCTTGGTACATCAAGTTCGTATACCAATTCTGCCTGGATGCCGGAAGAGAATATGACTTTGGTATACCATGAGACGGATGGAACTCTGGGCGGAGGATCTGCCGGATGGGTAGAATTCCCGTTGGACAACCCTTATTACTACAATGGTGAAGGCAACCTGGTGATTTTGGTTACCCGGGCTGCAAGTTCTTATAACAACAGTTTGACGTATAGGTATACAACAGTTTCTAACAGTGTCAGATACAGAAGAGACGACAACAACGCGTCATTTGCCGATTACCCGGCTGTGGACGCAGCAAATTCAAACACTTCAACCGATCTTCCCAATATCAAACTTGACTTCACGGGTTTTGTTTGTGATGATGCTCTCTGCAAGGCTCCCAAAAACCTGACGGCAGAGGTTCACGCCCACACCGTGAATGTGAGCTGGTTGCCCGTGGAAGGCGTCAGCAATTATGAAGTGCATGTGACGGGCGGTGACAATATGGATTTCACCTTGAATGTGCAGAATGCTTCGCAAACCAATATTACCGGCCTTGTTGAAGGTGCGCAATACACTATTGGCGTGAAGGCTGTTTGCGGCGAGGGGAATGCCAGCAAATATACCACCGTTGACTTCACCATGCCGACGATTTGTCCTGCACCCACGGGTCTGGCCGTCCAGGAGGTTGGCGAGAACTCTGCCACGATCACCTGGAATGCCGGCGATGCGTCCGCCTGGACGGTGGAATGCGGCCCAGCCGGCTTCACCCTTGGAACAGGCACCACTGTCAATGTGACTTCTCCTACCTACACATTGACGGGTCTCGAAGAAGCCACCGAGTATGATGTGTATGTGCGAGCCGACTGCGGTGCCGATGGCGTGAGCAACTGGTTTGGCCCTTACACATTCACCACTGCGATTGACTGTGAGCAATTCTGCAACTATACCCTTGAGCTGTCCGACAGCTATGGCGACGGTTGGGACGAAGCTCGAGTGACGGTTACCTATAACGGCGAATCCACCACTTATACGATTGATGACGGTGAGTTCGAGTCTTTCCCGATTCAGATTTGCGACCAGACCAGCGCAGTGTTTGCTTATTCAATTGGCAGTTACGCCTCTGAAAACTCTCTTGAATTGAAAGACGCCAACGGCAATGTGGTATGGTCGCACGGTGGTGTCAATGGGAATGCCTCCCAGATCATCACAGCAAACTGCGGCACTCCCGTTGTGGAGGATTGCGTGCTTCCGGAGAACCTGGCTGTGGCCGAATACACCAGCACCTCCGCCACCCTCACGTGGGACGGCGATGCGGCCACCCAGTACGAAGTTTCCTACTACACTGCTACTAATGATTGGGTTGTCAGCACAGTTACGGGCACAACCATCACATTGACCGGTCTTTCGGAGAACCAGGTTTACTTTGCTCGCGTGAGAGCTCTCTGTGATGAGGCGAACACCTACAGCAATGAGGCCAGCTTCTTCACCACGAACGCCGGCTCTGCCTGCGACGATCATACGGTCAGCTCACAGTCCGGTTCGAATTATTACACTCCCGTGAACAGCTATTACAAATACTCCCACTCTGAACAGATTTACACGCCTGATGAGGTCGGCGCCGCCGGCAACATCACCAAGATTTCATTCAACTACGCCCACACTGCTACCATGACGAAGAAGAACAACGTGACGATTTCCCTGGGTCACACCACCAAGTCCACGCTCTCTGCTTCCGACTCATGGACAACCACTGGCTTGACCCAAGTCTATCAAGGCAGCCTGAACTGCTCCAATGGTTGGAATGAGTTCGTGTTGGATACGGAATTCCCGTACAACGGCACTGACAATCTGGTCGTGGTCGTCAACGACATGTCCAACGGCTATGATGGTTCTGCGTACAAGTTCTACTATACGAACACCTCCTCGAACATGTGTCTTACCTACCAAAGCGACGGCTCCGCCTGGTCTTCTTCCAGTGACAAGACGGTAAGAAGCCACAGACCTGATATTCGCTTTAACGTTTGCACTGCAGCCACGGACATCGCCCTGTTGGCTGTCCAGGACATGACCAATGCTTGTGACTTGTCCAACACTACTGTCGCGGTGAATGTCAAGAACACCGGTTCTTCCAATGTGACCGCATTCAAGTTGTACTACAACGTCAATGGCGGTGCGGTTGTCCAAGAGAATGTCGCTTTATCGGAACCTCTTGAACCTGGCGCGACCATGACCTGCACGTTCAGCCAGCATGCCAACATGACGGATGCCTCCAACATTGTCAAGGCTTGGGTGGAAATGGTCGGCGACGGCAACAACAACAACAATGTGGTCTTCTCCAACCCTGTCGAGGTTATTGAACCTGCCTCCATTCCGTTTACCGAGACTTTCGCCGCCGCTGAAATGCACGACGGATGGTCTATGGTCGCTCCCAACAATGCACCTTCCTTCGTGATTGCCGACAACGCCCTCCGGTACAATGCTGGCGACGAATCTGCCGCAGAGGCTGTCGCCACTTCCCCGTGCCTCGACATGAGTGATGACGGAAACTATATATTGACCTATGATTACAAAGCCAACAGCTCCTACTACAACGAGCAGTTCAGCATGTTCCTTACGCCTTCTGCAGATGCGAACGAAGACAATGTCCGGCCTATCGTCACCAAAGTGTTCAATAACACGGAGTATGTCCATGCTGTTGAAAGAGTGTCATTCTGGCCGTGGATGGACTACAACTATGATGTCAACTATCTTAACATCAAGGCGGAGAGTGGTGTTGGCACGGAAGGCTTTACCATTGACAACATTCATTTAGTGAAAGCCCTTCCTCTTGGCATCTTCACTCCCGATCAGCATGGCACGGTGCAGATTCTCACGGATAATATCCTCAATCTTTATATCGATGCTTCTGCCTCAACATATCTCATTCCTGAAAATGAGGATATCACACTCGCTATCTCCGCACAACCCGGTTATCACGTGCAGGGCATCTACAGTGGTGCGCTTGACGACATGGTCCTGCTCAGAGGCGAGAACCCTGACAATGCCGCCTTGGATTTCTTCACCTTCACTGGTGGCCAACATACGGTCATTACGGTTTTATTTGCTCCGAACAACTACAATGTGGACGCCACGGTGAACAACTTGTATGTCACGCCTTACAACAACAATGCTCCCGGAGCCACCTACGCGCCGAACCACGAAGTGGTCGCCCACGGCGGCAACCATACGGGTGTTATCACCATAGCCGACCACTACTCTCTGGAATCTGTGGCAGTCAACGGTATGGACGTGACCTCTGATTTGGTCGCTTTGGGCGAAAACCAATACCAGCTTACGCTGACCAATATCTGGGAAGACAAGGACATCCAAGCTGTGACGGTTCTTGACAGCGCAGTCATCACCTACACGGTGTTGGGAGGCCAGGGTACAATCAACGGCACATATGTGGTGGATGCCGCCACCGAGTTACCCGCCATCTATACGGTTACGCTGCCGGCTTACGCTGACCTGCTGAGTACCATCGCCCCTGCTCCGGGCTTCCATGTCGCCAGCATTGTCATCGATGGTGTTGAGCATACCAACATCAGCGCCTACTCTTTCGAGCGTCTGTTAGGCAACCACACTGTTGAGGTGATGTTTGCTCGTAACAACTACACCATCACTACCGTTGGTTACGGAAACGGCACGGTGTCCGAGGGCGTTGCTTTCCTCTACAACCCAGACTACACCTATACTTTCGAGGCCACACCCGATGCCGGTTATCGCATCGGATCCATCACCCGCAACAATGTCGCCCTGACGGTTGACAACCCTGCAGTTGGATATACGGAGACGTTGACCAACATTGTGGACAACTACGACTATGAGGTGATGTTCGTCCAGAATACGTATGCCATTACAGCTACTGCCGGCAATAATGGAACTGTTTCGCCTGCCGGTACATCCTATTACAATTACCATCAGAATGCCGATTACGACATCGTTGCCGCTCTCGGGTATTATATTGCCTCTGTGACAGTTGACGGCGTCACCAGCAGCTACACGCAGACCGACAATATGACGTCCACCACCTATACTTTCAACGCGGTGGATGCAGATCACAGCATCAGCGCTACGTTCGCGCCGAAGGCCTATACGGTGACTGTGGATGCCGGCAGCCACGGAACCATCACACCGTCAACTGCGTCTTACGCTTTCGGTTCCATGCCGACTTTCACCATCATTCCTGATGCCGGATATGTTATCATGGATGTGATGGTTGACGGTGTCTCTCTGGGTTCTGTCGCCACCTACACCTTCCCGGCTTTGACCGCTGACCACACTATTGCAGCCACCTTTGGCGCTTCCCAGTACACCATCACGGCAACAGCCGGCAATGGCGGCTCCATCACCCCGGATGGAGTCACGAGCATGGCATACAACGGAACACAAGCCTACACGATTTCCGCCAACGCGGGTTACCACGTGAGCAATGTCTTCGTGGATGGTGCCTCCGTAGGCGCGGTCACTTCCTACACCTTCGCCAATGTGACGGCCGACCATACCATTTATGCCGCTTTCGAGGCCAATGAGTACACAGTGACCGTCAACCAGCCTGCTAACGGCACAATCACGCCGGGCACCATGGCGGTGCAGTATGGCGCAACGCCTGCCTTTGTGATTACGCCGGATGCGGGTTACAATGTGACTGCCATTACGGTAAACGGTTCCAATGTGATGAGCAGCGCCACACAGGAGAATGGCATTTACACCTACACATTCCCGGCCATCAATGCCAACCAGACTATCAATGCCACCATGACGGCGAAGACCTACACTATCAACGCCTCCGCCGGCGCCAACGGCTCAATCACGCCCAGCGGCAGCACCACGGTGAATTTCGGCGCGACACAGCTTTATACCATTGTCCCTTCAGCGGGTTATGTGGTTGACAACGTGACGGTTGACGGTATCGCAATGGGTGCTCTTACCAGCTATGTCTTTACGAATGTGACCGCCAGCCACACGATAAGCGCCACCTTCAAGACGGCTGAATGCGAGGTCCCCGCCTTCATGTACACCTCCCATATCGACAGCGTCTCTGCCATGTTGCACTGGTCTCATCCTACAGCAACATCGTTCGACATCCAGTACAAGACCTTGACCGGCAGCTTAGCCAATGTCTCAAATGTGACCGGTAACAGCTACCAGCTGACCGACCTCAACCCGAGCACCACGTATCTGTGGCAGGTCCGTGCCAACTGCACGGGCAGCAACCACAGCGATTGGTCCAATTTGGTCGCGTTCACGACCGAGGCCACACTTGACATCACAGGCGTAGAGGATTTGGTGAAAGACGAGATCAAGGTGTATGGCGAGCATCAGAATGTCCATATCCTCAACAATGGTGGTGTGAACATTGACAATGTCCGTATCTTCGACGCTTATGGCAGAATGGTTTACAGTGGTTCCGTGGGAACCAGCCACGAGGTGATCAACCTCAATGTGGCAACCGGCGCGTATGTTGTGAGCGTTGTCACTGACAAAGGTGTTGCCAATTATAAGGTTACGATTATGAAGTGATTTTTCAGGACATATTGAAAAAATCAAAGAGGGCCTCGGACGTGGGGCCCTCTTTTTTTACGGTGGTGTAACGCACGTCGCGGGAGGTGAAATTGGCTGTCAAATTTTTTTTCAAAATAAGTCGCTAATAATCAACTCGAAAAAAATATCAACGGTCTTTTGTTCATAAATAGGGATGTGTAAATGGAATAAAATCCAATACAATTGCCTATTTTAGCAACCTCGAAACAATCGTTCGTTTTGTTGCGTAAGTCGTTAATGGTCAACTGTTTGACAAAAAAAGAAAGGGTTGTTATGCGAAAAAGCGAGCGATTTTGGCGAAAAAGCGAAGAATAATAAGGCGTAAACAAAGACATAAATAAATAGAACCAAACCTAAACCGTCAGAATTATGAAAGAAGATTTATCTCTTTTCAGTGCAGAGGAGGAGGAAGTGGGGCAGGAGATGATGGATAAGCAGTTGCAGCAAACCATGAGTGGGTTGATAGCGAACCGAAGCACGGCGATGCAGAAGTATTCCCAAGACACGTCATCGGTGTCGCCGTTGGAGGAGTCCGCGTCAGACACCCCAAAGGAGGCCACATATACCAAGGAGGAGATTTTCCAGGAGGTGGTCAGCTATTTTGGAGGCGATGAGTTGGCGGCAGGGGTTTGGATTGACAAGTACGCTTTGAAGAATGCGGACGGGGAGCTGGTGGAGCGGACGCCTGAGGACATGCACCGCCGCATGGCGCGCGAGTTCGCCCGCATCGAGCGGCGTTATGCCAACCCGATGAGCGAGGACGAGATTTTCGGTTTGTTCGACCATTTCAAGTATGTGATTCCGCAAGGAAGCCCGATGGCCGGCATAGGGAACAAGTATCAGGTGGTCTCCCTTTCCAACTGTTTCGTGATTGGCAACAGCGGAAACGCCGACTCCTACGGTGGCATCATGAAGATGGACGAGGAGCAGGTGCAGCTGATGAAGCGTCGCGGCGGTGTGGGGCATGACATGTCCGACATCCGGCCCGCAGGCAGCCACGTGCAGAACTGCGCCCAAACCTCCACGGGCATAGTCCCCTTTATGGAGCGTTTCTCCAATTCCACCCGTGAGGTGGCCCAGGATGGCCGGCGTGGAGCCCTGATGCTCTCCATCTCCATCAAACATCCCGACGCAGAACAGTTCATAGATGCAAAAATGACGCAAGGCAAAGTCACCGGAGCCAATGTCTCCGTCAGAGTGGATGATGAATTCATGCGCAGCGTCCAAAACCATACCTCTTACACCCAACAGTATCCTGTCAACGTCGACCACCCGAAAGTGACCCGGGAGACCGACGCAAAGAAACTGTGGGACAAAATCATCCACAATGCGTGGAAATCCGCCGAACCCGGAGTCCTCTTCTGGGACAATATCCTGCGGGAATCCATCCCCGATTGTTACAAGGACGAAGGATTCGAGACGATTTCCACCAACCCTTGCGGCGAAATCCCGCTCTGCCCCTATGACAGCTGCCGCCTCATCTCCATGAATCTCTACAGCTATGTTGACAATCCTTTCACCGACAAGGCCGTCTTCAACATGCCGCGCTTCCGCCAGCATGTCCAGTATGCGCAGCGTCTGATGGACGACATCATAGATCTGGAGCTGGAAAAAATCGACGCCATTCTCGCCAAAATCGAAAGCGACCCTGAAACCGAAAGCGTGAAGCGCGTGGAGAAAGAACTCTGGCAAAAAATCCGCAAGCAGTCCCTCAAAGGGCGCCGCACAGGCCTTGGCATCACCGCCGAAGGGGATATGCTTGCCGCCCTCGGCCTCACCTACGGCACCGACGAAGCCAACGCCTTCTCCACCGAAGTGCACAAGCAACTCGCCCTCGCCGCCTACCGGTCTTCCGTCACAATGGCCAAGGAACGTGGCGCCTTCCCCATCTACAGCTGTATCAAGGAAGGCCATAACCCCTTTGTCCAGCGCCTTCGCGAAGCCGACCCGAAACTCTATGACGACATGATTCGCTATGGCCGCCGCAACATTGCCCTGCTCACCATCGCCCCTACCGGCAGCGTGAGCATCTGCACCCAGACCACCTCAGGCATCGAACCCGCCTTCAACGTGGTCTATAAGCGCCGCCGGAAAATCAACCCGAACGACATGGCCGCCAAAAAGACAGTCGTCAAAGATTCCGTCGGTGACCTGTTCGAAGAATATATGGTCTTCCACCATAAATTCGTGGTGTGGGCCGAAACCAAAGGCTATACATTGGAGCAGATGAAGGCGATGAGCGAATCGGAAATCATGGATCTCGTCAGCCAGTCTCCATACTACAAAGCCACCGCAGCCGACACCGACTACATCAAGAAAGTGGAACTGCAGGGCTCTGTCCAGAAATGGGTGGATCACTCCATCTCCGTCACTGTGAACCTTCCATCCACTATCACGGAAGAAGTGGTCGGTGACCTCTATATGAAAGCCTGGGAGGTGGGTTGCAAGGGCCTCACCGTCTATCGTGAAGGCTCCCGTGACGGCGTGCTCAACTCTATTGAGAAAAAGCCTGAGGAAAAACAGGAAAGAAGCAAGAATTTCAAACGGCCGCGTGAACTTAATGCCGATGTCATCCACTTCAAAAACAACAACGAGGATTGGGTGGCCTATATCGGGCTTTACGAAGGCAAACCCTACGAAATCTTCACGGGTAAGACCGGCGACGAGAGTTTCCTGCTGCCCAAGTGGGTGGATCATGGCACTATTGTGAAAAACCGCCACGATGACGGGACTAAATCCTACGACTTCATTTATCAGGACAAGGCTGGTTATGAAGTGATCCTGCGCGGTCTTGACCGTTGTTTCGATCAGGAGTTCTGGAACTACGCCAAGATGACTTCCGCCCTGTTGCGCAACGGCATCCCAGTGAACCACGTGGTAAATATCATCTCAGGGCTGAACTTCCGCCAAGAAAGCATCAATTCATGGCGCAATGGCGTGTGCCGCGCCCTCAAGAAATTCATCCAGGACGGCACACGGCAAAAGGGCGTGATTTGCCCTAACTGTCAACAGAAAGACACAATGGAGTTCAAGGAAGGCTGCCTCACCTGCTCGAACTGCGGTTATGCCAAATGTGGTAATTAGGGACCAATTGCTTAAATTTCCGTAGCCATCTATTCCAAACCCAAAATGAGCGATTCACAACAGACAGTATTCTTGTATGTCCCATGCCAAATGGATCTCTTCCAGGCGGAAACGGTCACCAGCACCATAACAGTGCTTGACCGGTTGGGACAGTTCTGCCATTATGATATGGGCAGTACATGCTGTGGTCGCCGTTTCTTCATGGAAGGGGAAATGCAGTATGCGAAAGACCTTGGGTATCAAGTGATAAAGTCTTATACAGAGTATTGCGACCTTCATAAGAAGACCTTCCCGGTTGTGATTCCCGATTCGGCCTGTTCCGGCTTTATGCGCCGTCACTTCGACTTGATTCTGAAAAACGCCACACTCCCGAACGAACTCAATACCTTTATCGGCAATGTCTGGGAATTGTGCGACTATATCGTGAATGGACTGAGAGTCGATTCGTTAGACAACATCTTTGCGCACCGTGTGTTTTATTTCAAGTCGTGTGCGGCCAAGCACCTTTATCCCAGCAATGGCGCGCCGGAAATCCTCCTGAAAAATACACGAGGCCTTGACTTGATTGAAGATGAGGAGGAGAAGAACTGCTGCTGCGGCGCGAACGGCCGTTTTGCGATGCTCAATCCCGAGGCGGCGGAGAAGATGACCGGGGAAATTGTGCTACGCGCCTATAACGCCGGAGCCGAATATATCACCTCCACGGACATCCATTGCCTGCAGCTCCTTGACGCTTACAAGCAGGAACATGGTGTCGATGTGGGCATCATCCACATTGCCGACATACTGAAAGGGGAAGAGTAGGGTACATTGCCCGGGTGCTATTTTCCTGTCAGCCTCAAAGCCATTTTCCAAAATAGGTTTTTGTATCTGCGTACAAATGGGATGGAATAAATGACACCTCCAAAGCCCCGGTAGAGCCGTGCAACATTTTCGTTTTTGGAACCGTTGAAATCAAGGCTGAGGTCTGTTCCGGCATGGTCGCGTATGTAATGGTCTATCAGGGTAAATACCGGCTTGCAGTCGGATAGTGCATTGTCGCGGCCGGAAAACCAGAACCAGCGTCGGTTTCCATCTTTTACGAACAATGCGCCGGCGGCCAACTCGCCATTAGGGGTGCGAACTCCATAAATTTCAAGCAAATTCCTTTTTGACAGGGCGTTGGATACTTGTTCCAAAATTTTGTAATCCTCTTCTCGATAGTGGACGCTTTCCGAATGGCCTCGGTTGTTACGGAACAGGCGGATAATCTCCTTCACCCGTTCTTCCCCAACCGTGACCTGGCACTGCTTCTTTTCACCCGCTTTGATATTTCGTCTCGTGTTTTCATGGAATTGTCTATAAAGCTCGTTATAGGGTCTTTTCAACTCAAGGAGGTAGGATACAAAGTAGTCGTTGTATATTTTCTGCCTTTCCATCATTTCATTCAGCAGTATGTCAGCCAGGATATAGCGTCTGGAGACTTCTTCCAGAAAGCGGTCGATCTCTTTGGCTGAGAGTTCGTGTGCAGAAAAGATGCCCATTTGCGGCAAAAAGAAAGGCGTGTAAACATATTTTAACATACCTTTTTTGCGGTAGGGGATTGGCATTACGGCCTCATAGTGCTGCATGACCAGTGCGTCCCAGGTGTCGGGGCCGGTGAGGAGGTCTAACATGTCAAACTCCGCGAAAACAGTGGGGAGCACGCTGTTGTGGACAGCTCGGTTCCATTTTGCAGGGTCGATTTCGGAATGGCTGAGGTAACGAATCATCACACAAAGTGTTCGGCGATGCGTTTCATTTCGGAGGAGACGTTGTTGTTTTCATACAGGATACCGTAGATGGTCTCCACGATGGGGATGTCGGCTCCGATTTTCTTGTTGATTTCGTGGACACAGCGGCAGGCGGTGTATCCTTCCGACACCATGCGCAGCTCCATCAGGGAGACTCGCACCGAGAGACCGTGTCCGATCATGATTCCGAACAGACGGTTGCGGCTGAAAGTGGAGTAGGCGGTCACGAGCAAGTCGCCAAGGTAAACGGAGTCGGAAATGTGCCGGTTCTCGTTGGGATAGACTTGGGAAACGAAGTACTTCATCTCTTTCACGCAGTTGGCCACGTAGGCGGCGATGAAGTTGTCTCCATAGCCGAGTCCGCTGTAGATGCCGGCGCCAAGGGCGTAAATGTTCTTGAGGACGATGGCCAGCTCAGCCCCCATCACGTCTGAGGAGACGGAGGTGCGGCAGTAGCGTGTGGTGAAGAACTTCGCCACGGTTTCGGCCAGCTCGGCGTTGGTCGAGGCCGCCGTCAGGAAAGTGAACTTCTCCTGCGCAATTTCCTCGGCGTGCGACGGGCCGCTGATGATGGAGAGCTGGTTGAGGGGCACTTTGAACTGCGACTGCATGTAGTCGCTGATCAGCTGCATGGTCTCCGGCACGATGCCTTTCACCGCGAGGATGATCTTCTTCTTCGAAAGCTGCGAACGTTTCAACGGCTCCAATGTCTTGTGCAGGTATGCCGACGGGGTGACGATGATGACGTAGTCAGCCCGCGATACTGTGGTTCGGATGTCCGTGCTTACTTTGACATCCTCTGGGTTGATGAACACGGAACTCAGATATTTGGGGTTGTGCCCATATTTTATGATGCTTTCTGCCACTTCCTCCTTTCGTACCCACCAGTGGATGTGCTCCAGGTTCACCGATATAATCTTCACAATGGCCGTTGCCCAGCTGCCACTACCTATCACCGCCACCCGGTAACGGGCGCGGGTCTTCCTGCTGCGCGGCATTAGTATTGAAGATTTATATTCAATCGCCATTTTAACGTTTTTTAAGCGTGCAAAGATACAATATTTTTTCTTACTTTTGCCATATTTTCCCAAACGAATCTTTACTTATTGTAGATTAGTGAGTTATATATACTGTATGAATATGAGAAAGCTTTTTGGTTTTGCATTGTTTTGCATCATTGTGTTCGCTTTTGCAGGAGTGAATGCGCAGGTAATCACTGATTTCGACGAACAGTATGCCGGTGACTTGCTGAAGCCCGGGACAACCGTGCCTGATTTCCAGTTGGCGACTCCCGATGGAAAGATGGTAAAGTTCAGCGAATTTGCCAAAGGCAAGTATGTCGTGGTCGACTTCTGGGCCTCCTGGTGCCCCGACTGCCGCAAGGACCTTCCCGAAATCATCCGCTTCTACAACAAATTTCACAAGGAAGGGGTGGAGTTCATCGGGGTCTCTTTCGACACCGACAAACAGAAATGGACGGATTATATTGCCAAGTCCGGCGTCCCCTATACACAAGTGAGCGACCTGAAGCGAATGAACCAGTCGGATGTGGCCAAGGCCTACGGCGTGCGCTGGATTCCATCGATCTACCTCATCGGGCCGGACGGCAAAGTGCTGGTGAGTACAGTGTTGTCGTACAAGATTGAGGCAAAATTGTACGAATTGTTTGTCAAGGAGTGGCCAGAGACAGAGTATGCCGGCAGTCAACAGACGTTCACCATTGACGGCAGCAAGGGAAAACTGACGGCTCGACTGTTCACGCCGGAATTGAAGCCGGGCGAACATTGCGACCTTGCAATCCTCTGTCATGGCCTCAATGCGAACCAGAATTTTCCGTTGATGTGGTTGATTCAGGAACAGTTAAGGGCCAATGGAATGGCCACGCTTACGTTCGACTTCAACGGGCACGGCGAAAGTGAGGGTAAATTTTCCGAGATGACCATCCCGAACGAGATCGAGGATTTGGAGCAGGTACTGGCATATGCGCAAGACCTGCGGTTTGTGGATGACATCGCGCTCGTCGGCCATTCGCAGGGTGCGGTGGTGGCGGCGATGGTCGCGGGCCATCATCCTGATGATGTCAAGTCCGTGGTCCTACTGGCACCGGCCTCTTCAGTGCGCGATGATGTGGCCCGCGGCAACCTCTTCGGCATCGAGTTCAACCCGCTTGACCCGCCTGACAGCCTGGTGCTCAACAACGGCATCGCCCTCGGCGGACGTTACCTGAAAACCGCCCTTCGTCTGCCCATTTTCGAAACCGCAGCCCATTACCACGGCAACGCCTGCATCATCCAAGGCAACGGCGACCGCCTCGTGCCCTTCACTTGCGGCGAGCGGTTCCACCAGCTTTGGGAAGGCAGCGAATACTACGAGTTGGAGTATTACGACCATAATTTCACAAACTGCGTCTTTCGTCCGGTGGAAATTGTCACAACATATTTGAAACAAACATTGCAATATAAATAGCCCATTTTGTAACAGTATCGGATCATTTACGTATAAATCAATATTGAAGATTGTTTCATGTTTTGCTTTCGATTAACCTAATCGAAAAAAAAATGTATTTTTGCATTTTTGACGAGGATGAATTTTTTCATACTTAAAGTGAATCTAATTCTTTGATAAGCAAGATGGTATAAATAAAAAGGACAAATAGAGAAAGCGATAAAATAAACAAAAAAAAGTCAAATTATGAACAGAAAAAATCTATTTCAGTGTTGCAGTCTCGCAATTGTGATGGGCTTGTTCCTGTTTGTGGGAACAGCAAATGCGCAGGCAGAGAAGAAATTTAAGGTGATTGGAGACAGCACATGGGTCGTCCCCACCGTTGATCAGAACGGCAAAGCCATACAGGTCACATCTGTGACTTTCGAGGCATGGGGCGCCGGTGGTGCGGGTGGTTTCGCCTACAACCGTGCCGGTGGCGAGTCAGCCAACGGTGGTGGCGGCGGCGGTGCCTTTGTCTCCAACACAATAGAGAACCCTACAGGCGCTTTTGTTATTTCAGTGGGCCAAGGGGGTAGGAATATTGCGGAAAGCAGAACGACCACGCATGGCGGCAACACCACGGTCATGAATGACGGGAATGTGGTGTTGAAGGCAGTTGGCGGCAAATCGGTCGTCCCGACCAATCACGGTACTCTTTCCATCAATTATTACACTTTTGCCGGCGCCCAGGGCGGGCAGGCTTCTGACTGCTATCCGACGGCCACCGCTGTTAGCGGCGAAAATGGTGGTAGCGGCAGTTTCGGGGTGCTGCAAGCGACGGCGGGCTATGGTGCTGCGGCTGGCGGCTCCGATGCTGAGAGCGGCGCCATTGTCGCGGGTCGGATTGCTCGTTTCGCTCTTTCTGGCGGTTATGACGGTTTCCCAGGCAAATCCTATGGTGGCGGCGGTTCCGGTGCAGTGAGTTACAGCGTCAGACTTGACCCCATTGCCCATGCTTATAACGGTGGAGCCGGTGCCAACGGGGCTGTGCGTGTTACCTACACGTATGAATATACCGGCCTGGAAGCTGAAGATGCCACTTTCTCCACATGTTCCGGTGTCGAGCTGAGCGATAAGCTGAACATCACCGGCGGCAATCCCCAGGAAATGGAGTTCACCTATGGCATGGTTGGCATACAAGGTGTGAGCGTGTCGCATGTCTCAATTAACTACAATCCGGATGAGGAAGCCTACATCTTTTCTTTCAATGCCACGAACAACAACTCCGAGACGATTCCTATCACTGTAAGTTGCGCTGCTACTTACCATGGCACGGAGGTCCCCTTCACTGTCACGGTCAATGTGTATGGCAAGTTGGATGGCGGTAATATCGCCGCGAATTCAAATGATTGTTCCATTTTCCTGACCAGTGAGGCTCCGGCAACCGGCGGCTCCGGCAACGGCTCCTACCAATGGTATATCGCAACGGAACAAAATGCAGAAGGCAGCGCGTTAACGGCCATTGACAACGCCACTGCACTGGAGTACACTCCCACACAATCGGGCACTAATTACTTCAGTCGCATCTACACGGACGAGGTGTGCGGAACAGCGCGTGCCAAAAACGGAAACAACAACGATATTCAGGTTAACAACGCCAATACGTTTGATCCGGGTACTATTGACGAGGAGATAATGACCATCTGTAACGGTGAACCGGTGACGAAAACCCTGACGGCCAACCCTAATCCTTCTGGCAACTATAGCTATTATTGGCAGAAAAGCGTAGATGGCGGCCAAACTTGGACGAACATTGAAAATGCGACGGGTAACACCTACGATGTCAATTTGACGGCAGATGACTTTGCCGGCATCAGCATGATGGAATTCCGCTATACAGTGAAAAACGCTGAATGCGCCCCCGTGCCTTGTAATGGCACTTTCAAAGTGAAAGTCCGCAACAACACGGATTACACCAACCAGTTCAACGCTGTGAATATCGTGCTGTGGTATGGTGCATGTGATACGCTGGTGGAAATGCCCGTTTTGGATCCCATCGCTACGGTGAACGGTCCTTTCTTGAGAGAGAACAACACACTGGTTTCCGTCAACCGTCTGCCTGTCGGCAATCACACCATTATCTGGAAAGTGGTTGACAACTGTGGCGGGGACGGCGTCGAATACGAGCAAAGTGTGACAGTGGCCTATCCCGAATGCGGTTCCAAGGCCAATGACAACCTGGGCAACGAATATGCAACAGTTCGCGTGGGTTGTGAGTGCTGGTTCGCTGAAAACCTGAAAACCACGATGGACGGTGCTGTCTATTATAATGAGGATGAAGCCAATGCAGCTTTCGGCAAACTCTACAGCTGGAACACAGCTATGGGTGACAACACCGCAGCCACAACCAAGTCTGGTGCTGAATACGTTCAGGGCATCTGTCCTGACGGTTGGGCAATCCCCACGGCAGCACAATATAGCTCACTGATGACCGAGAACATGGACAACCTCAAATCCGACGACGAAAACGCTTGGCTGTCCGGCATGACCGGTAACAACAGCACTGGTTTCGGTCTGATGGGCGCTGGCTACTATGATGCCACGGCCACGATGTTCCAGAGACTGCGCGGTTACACTGAACTGTGGACTTCTGAAGAGGCCGGCAACACCAGCGCAATTTCGATGGAAGCATCTTACGGCTGCGACAGCATCCAACCCAACAGCAAGGACAAAGAGAACAAATACAGTGTTCGTTGTGTGCGTGTCTCGCCTGCCGAGTAATTTACCGAATTGCAGAATATCCAAAAAGAGCCTGTCCGAAAAGACAGGCTCTTTTGATATGTCTGAGTCCTTTTTGTATTCCGATGTCGCTTTTTACCGTCTTTATTGCAGCGTGTCGCCGCGAAGAGTGCGGAAACGGTTCCGGGCTTGCACCACGAAGAGGCTGTCGCTGTAATCCTTGAGTATTTTCTGGTAGTATTCCATGGCTTTCGGAATGTCCTTGAGGTAATATTCGTAGAGTTCAGCCAGTTGGAATACAGCGTCGTCGGCCAGAAGCTGGTCGCCGTATTTTTCGATGATTTGCAACAGAAGTTTTTCTGCTTCCAGATAATTTTTCTGCTTGATGAGGATGAGTGCCTTTTGGTAGAGGGCGTCGTCCATTAACGTGCCGAACGGTGACATTATCATCACGGAATCCAGAGCTTTCAGGGCTTCGTCGTTCTTGTTCTGGAAAATCAGGAATTCCGCCTGGGCATACTTTTTCAGGGCAAGGTTGCCCTCGGAGTTGTGGAAGAGGTTCATGGTGGTGTCAGACTCTTCATCGTCGGTTTCTTCCAGATTGTCGGAGATGAGCATGGAGGTGTAGATGGCGTCGTTGGCGATAAGCTTGGTGGTGGCGGCGGCAAGCACGTCAAGCTGGCTCTTTGCCCAGTTGAACTCCCCGATATAGAACGAGAGCATGGCGTTTTTGTACTTGGCCTCGTTGCCCAGCACATCGTTGGGCATGTCCTTGTCAACTTGTGAGTAGTTAAGCGAAGCATCCCAAACATTGCCTACATAGAGTTGGACATCAGCGAGATCGATTTTGTACTGGTTTTTCTCTTTGAGGTCGCGGGTGGCTGCCATGGCTTCGTGGAGTACGTCCATGGCCTCCTGTGGCTTGTTCACGTAGAAAGCGAGCAGGTGTGCGTACTTGCGAATCCAGTCCATCGTTCCGGAATGAAGGCCATTCTCTTCCAGAACTTTACGGAAATCCTGTTCCAAGTTGATGGCATCAACCATTTTCACGGGTGACGATTCGGTGAGTTGCATGTACTTGACATCCAGTATTTTCATTTTGGCCTGGATGTAATTATGAGTCTCTTCGCCTTTCTTGATGATGTAGTTCAGAGCCTCGATGGCCGTGTTGTAGTCGCGGTTGGAGGCTGCAACAGTGGCGAGTTCGTAGGTGTAAACACCCTCCACCTTCAGTCGCTTGTCCAATGCCTTGGCCAAGACGAGGGCTTCTTCATAGTCTTTGTGAAGTTGGCTTATCCAATACAATTCCTTGACACAAAGGATGTTGTTAGGGTATTTTTGAGAGAATTTTTGTAAGGCGGTCCGAATGGATATGTATTGGTAGTTGTCGTCATCGTCTATGAGCAAGTCCTGGATGGCCGTCTGCACGTCGTTTTGGTACTTTTCGTTGTCAGTTTTAACCAAAGAGATGATTTCATCGATGATTTTGTCGTTTTGGTGAAGAAGTTTGTAGGTGTTAATAATGTTTTTGGACATGTATTGTTCGTTGTCGAGCATTTTCCGGCCCTTAAGGACGGTTTCGATTGCGTATTCGTATTTGCCTCTTGCCATGAAGGCGTTGTAGAGTTCACTTACGGCAGATTCTTTGGCCTGTAGGTGTTTCAGGCACTCTTGGTAGGCTTTTTCAGCTTTGGCATTGTCACCGGAACGTTCGTACACAAGCCCGAGGTCGACCTTATAGCGTTGTACGTTAGGGTAGGCCTTTACCTGTTTTTTGAGCATTTTTTCAGCGGCTTCATAGCGTTCCAGCTCCAAAAGGGCGTGGTAGTAATAATAATATATGTAGGAGTCTGGTTTTTTGGCGTGGATTTTTTCGAAAAGTTCCACGGCTTTGTCATACTCCTTGTCTTTGTAATATTGCAAAGCAAGCTGCTCTTCCTGGCTTTGTTGCGCGATGGCGACTCCGCTGCAGGCGAAGAGCAGCATGATGATGAGGGCTAACTTCTTCATCTGAGTCAGTCGATGATGTCGAAACGGGTGTATGGGCGCAGCACTTCGGGGATGATGATGCCTTTGTCGGTCTGGTTGTTCTCCAGGAGGGCGGCGAGAACGCGGGGCAGGGCGAGTGCGCTGCCGTTGAGCGTGTGGGCGAGTTTCGTTTTGCCCGT
This sequence comes from uncultured Bacteroidales bacterium, assembly GCA_946186495.1. Lineage (GTDB taxonomy): Bacteria > Bacteroidota > Bacteroidia > Bacteroidales > WCHB1-69 > F23-D06. The sequence continues at coordinate 5,868 of CAMHNQ010000037.1, read as the reverse complement.
GGAATCTTTGAATCTCAGTTTCAGTCGGTTAGCCTGATAGGACTCGAAATTGGAGACGGAACTGACTTCCAGCCATCTTTTTTGGGCTTTGGAATAGACTTCCAAGTCGTAGGTGAGGGCGGAGGTGAAGCTGATGTCGCCGCCGCAGAGACGTAGTACGCGGAAAGGCAGTCCGAGCTTGGTGAGCAGTCTCTTTCCGTGGTTAGTCATCTCCTCAAGGGTTTCGTAGGAGCGGTCTGGGTGTTCGATGGTGACAATCTCGATTTTGTCGAACTGGTGGAGGCGGTTGAGTCCGCGCACATCCTTGCCGTAGGAGCCGGCCTCGCGGCGGAAGCAGGCCGAGTAGGCGCAGTTCTTCAACGGGAAGTCGCTCTCTTTGAGGATTACGTCTCGGTAGATGTTGGTGACAGGCACCTCGGCAGTTGGGATAAGGAAAAAGTTGTCGACCTGGCAGTGGTACATTTGTCCCTCTTTGTCGGGCAGCTGGCCAGTGCCGTAGGCCGAGTCCTCGTTCACCATGTAGGGCGGCTGGATCTCGGTGTAGCCGGCGGCCGTTGCCTCGTCGAGGAAGAAGTCTATGAGGGCACGTTGCAGACGCGCGCCTTTGCCCTTATAAACGGGGAAGCCGGCTCCGGTGATTTTCGTGCCCAGCTCGAAGTCTATGATATCGTATTTCTTCACGAGGTCCCAATGGGGAAGCGAACCATCAGGCAGGTCGGACATGTCACCCTCCGTATAGACCACCTCGTTGTCTTCGGCGCCCTTGCCGGGCTTCACGGCGGCGTTCGGAAGGTTTGGCAGCAAAACCATCTTGCTCAGCAGCACCTCTTCTTGCTCCTGGAGCTTCGCACGGTCAACCCGCTCGTTCTCCTTCAGCGTGGCCATCTCGGCTTTCAAGGCCGCAGCTTCATCGTGTTTTCCCTCCTTGAAGAGCTGGCCGATTTTTTTCGCACCCTGGTTCTGTGCCATCAAATTGTCGTCAATCTTTTTCTTCAAGTTGCGGTTTTCGATATCTAATTCACGAATCTCGGTCACTAAGGCAACGGCATCGAAATTCTTGATTTTCAGTCTGTCAATAACCTCTTGGGGATTTTCTCTTAAAAGTTGAATCTGTAACATCTGCTTGAAATTTTAAGGTCGCAAAGGTACATAAAAAATTAATACATGCCCTTTTTGAAAATGTAATCCTTGTTTATGAAAAAAGTGTATCTTTGCCGCCGAAAACCAGTGGATAGATTTGTCATGATTGCAACCACAAGAAAAAATGCTAAAACATCTTCTTCCACGTTTTCAGTTTTTATTTTAATAATTTAAAATACTGATTATGAGTTATTTATTCACATCTGAATCTGTATCTGAAGGACATCCGGACAAAATTTGCGACCAGATCTCCGATGCGTTGCTGGACAGTTTCCTGGCGCAGGACGCTGAGTCGAAAGTGGCTTGCGAGACCCTTGTCACCACAGGGCTTGTGGTATGTGCAGGGGAAGTGAAGACGGAAGGCTATGTCTCCGTCGACGATGTGGCCCGCAGGGTCATCAAGCGTATCGGCTACCATAAAAGCGACTACCAGTTCGATTACAAGTCGTGCGGGGTCATCTCCACCATCCATAGCCAGTCGCCCGACATAAACCAAGGGGTGGAACGCGCTGTGTCAGAGGACCAAGGTGCTGGCGACCAGGGCATGATGTTCGGCTATGCATGTAACGAGATGGACAACTATATGCCGCTGCCCATTGAGCTGGCGCACCGTTTCGTGCAAGAACTCGCTACCATCCGCAAGGAGGGTAAGCTGATGACCTATCTGCGTCCCGACTCGAAATCTCAGGTCACTGTGCAATACAGTGAGAGTCACCAGCCTGAGCGTATCGACAGCATTGTGATTTCCACGCAACACGATGAGTTTGCCGAAGAAGCTTCGATGCTGGAAACCATCCGCCGCGACGTGCAGGAGATTTTGATTCCTCGGGTGGTGAGAGACTGCCCCGAAAATGTGCAGCAGCTCTTCAATACGGATTACCAACTGTTTGTCAACCCTACGGGCAAGTTCGTCATTGGCGGCCCGCACGGCGACACGGGCCTCACCGGCCGTAAAATCATCGTTGACACCTATGGTGGCCGTGGCGCACATGGCGGCGGTGCCTTCTCCGGCAAGGACCCCTCAAAAGTTGACCGTTCGGCTGCGTATGCCACCCGTCATATCGCCAAAAACATGGTGGCCGCCGGACTCTGCGACCAAGTGCTCATCCAAGTGGCCTACGCCATCGGCAAGGCAGATCCCGTCGGACTCTATGTCAACACCTATGGGACAGCCAAAGTCGGATTGCAAGACAGCGAAATCGCCCAGCGTGTCAGCCGCCTTTTCCCGATGCGCCCGCACGACATCATTGAGCGTTTCCAGCTAAAGAACCCGATTTATGAGCCTACAGCCTCCTACGGCCATTTTGGTCGCGACAGCTATGAGGCACCAGTGGAGACGGCTAAAGGCAGGATAACGGTCACGTTCTTCCCGTGGGAACGACTTGACTACGTGGAGGCCATCCGGAAAGAATTTGGATTGTAATTATTTCGAGTAGAGACAGTTCGCACGTCTCTATGTGGTTGTTGATTATTTTGATTGTTCTATGATGAATGCATATGTTTTCCCCGGACAAGGGTCGCAACATCCTGGCATGGGTCAGCAGCTGTTCGACCAGTATGACCAGGCTAAGGCTTTGTACCGCCTTGCCGATGAGATTTTGGGCTATTCAATCTCCGATATCATGTTCCATGGGACGGAAGAACAGCTGAAGCAGACGAAATATACGCAAATAGCCATGTTCCTGCATGGCTATATCGCCTACAAATGCTTGGCGGGCGGTGCTCCCGATATGGCGGCCGGCCATTCTTTGGGAGAGTACACTGCCTTGGCAGCGGCGGGTTGTCTTCGTTTTGAAGATGCCCTCCAGTTGGTTGAAAAACGTGCAAACGCCATGCAGAAAGCGTGTGAACTGGTCCCTTCCGGAATGGCAGTGGTTTTGAAATCGGAGGATAAGCTCATCGAGGAAGTGTGCGCGTCGATTTCCGACGAAGTGGTGGTGCCCGCCAACTATAACTCCCCACAACAACTGGTGATTTCCGGAAGTCTTAAAGGCCTCGAAATTGCCATGGCACGGCTGAAAGAAGCGGGGGTGAAGCGCGTTATGATGTTGAATGTCGGCGGGGCATTCCACTCCCCGTTGATGCAGACCGCTCAGGACGAATTGGCTGAAGCAATATGCAAATGCGAGTTTAATGATCCTGAATTCCCCGTATATCAAAATGTTGACGCTGCTCCCACTAAAGACTCCGATACAATACGGCATAACCTTGTGTCGCAGCTGACTAACCCGGTCCGTTGGACGGAGACAGTGCGGAATATGGTTCGCGACGGGGCTGGGAAGTTTGTCGAGTTCGGACCGGCCCCGACTCTCCAGAACCTTGTCAAACGGATTGCCCCCGATGTGGAAACCGACTGCCTTGGTGTAGATGCCGAAGAGTAGCCTCCTCCGTTTCGTGTCGTGGCATTCACTTATAAAATGTTCGGACCGTGATTGTGTTATCAAAAAAAATGTATTTTTGCACCCTTGAAATTTAGATGTATCAATATGGCAAATACGGAAACATTAGGCTCGAAGAAAAATGAGCAAGTACAAGAGAATGAGAACTTTGTAACCAAAATCCTTTTGTTCTTCAATAAATATCAGAATGTTATTTATGGTGTTGTCATCGGCGTTTTGGTGGTGATTCTGGCCATCTTGGCATTCAACCGTTTCTACCTCCAGAAGAAAAATGCTGAGGCTTCCGCCCAAATCGTGCAGCCTATCAAATGGTTTACACAAGGTGACACTGCCTCTTTGAAGAAATCTCTCGAAGGTGATGACGAGAATGACGGTTTCCTGGATATTGCTTCCAGCTACAAAATCACGAAAACTGCCAATACCGCCAACTACTACGCCGGCCTGGCTTATATGAAGCTGGGTCAGAAGGATGAGGCCCTCGAATATCTCACCAAGTTCAAAAAGAAAGAGGATGTGCTGTGGTATGCTTGCCAGGCTGCAATCGGTGATCTTTATGATGATCAAGGTGACGAAGGCAAGGCTATCAGCTACTATGAAAAAGCCGCAAAAGGCAAGGACCCATTCTTCACCCCTATCACCCTCTTCAAGCTTGGACAAATGTATGAGCGTAAAGGCGATTGGAAGAAAGCCCTTGATTCATACGAAAAAATAGAGAAGGATTTCTATAACGAATACAACAAGATGAGCATTGCTCAATATGTGGAAAGAGCAAAAGCTAATGTGAAATAAAAACGATGGCAGAAAAGAAGAAAAACCTATCGGAATTTATCCCTTTCAAGTTTTCTTCCGCACAAAATATGGAAATCGGTATTGTGGTCAGCGAATGGAATGACCGCATTACCGATTCTCTTTTAAACGGTGCGGTGCAAGCGCTGATGGAGCATGGTGTGCGCAATGAGAAAATCAGAATACACCATGTGCCAGGCAGCTTCGAGCTTCCCTTGGGTGCGGAGTGGTTGTTGAAGCAAACGCCTGTCGATGCTGTAATATGCATAGGGTGCATTATTCAAGGAGAGACCCGTCATTTTGATTTTATCGCGCAAGCCGTTGCCGATGGAATCATGCATGTCGGGTTGAAATATTCCAAACCCGTGATATTCAGTGTGCTGACATGCAACTCCATGGAACAGGCTGAAGACAGGGCCGGTGGAAAACATGGTAACAAGGGGGTTGAAGGCGCGGTCAGCTGCCTGAAAATGTTGGCCTTGGAGGAATCGCTATGAAGAAGAGCCTTCGCACAGTCTTTATGGGGACTCCTGAGTTTGCCGTGGCGACGCTGGATGCCATCCTTCGTGCCGGTCACGAGGTTGCGGCGGTTGTTACCACTCCTGACAGGCCTGCAGGACGTGGTCGGCAAATGCGTTGTTCCGCTGTGAAAAATTACGCGTTGGTACATGATCTTCCTCTCCTTCAACCGGAAAAATTGAAGGAAGAGTCCTTTTTGACAGCCTTGCGCGATTGTAATGCGGATGTTTTCGTCGTGGTTGCATTCCGGATGTTGCCACAGTGCGTTTATGCTATGCCGCCTATGGGTTCCTTCAATGTCCATGCGTCGCTGCTGCCGCAGTATCGTGGAGCCGCCCCTATACAACGCGCCATCATGAACGGGGAGACGAAAACGGGTGTCTCCACCTTTCTGCTGGATGAACATACTGACACCGGGGCTATCCTGCTGCAACGAGAGGTGAATATTGCACGGGAAGACAACGCGGGTACCCTGCATGACAAGTTAATGGTGGTGGGTGCTGAAGCCGCTGTGGAAACCCTTCGCCTAATTGCTGCCGGCGAGGCTGTGCCTATTCCACAACCCAAAGTCGAAACCCTCATTCCGGCTCCGAAAATCTTCAAGGAGGACATGCTCATTCACTGGGACAACCAGGCTGAGGTGATTTACAACCATGTTAGAGGTCTTTCGCCTTATCCAGCCGCTTATACCCGCATCGGACTTCTACAACCCGACGGAATGATGCCTAAACCCCTTGGCCTGAAAATTTATGATGTTGAAATCACTGACCAACTGAGCAGGCGTAAGCCCGGCGAGTTTGCCATTTCAAGTGACGGAAAAATCACCATTTCGACAAAAAATTTCGATATTTCAGTCAAAATGCTACAAATAGAGGGTAAAAAGTGCATGCAAACCAAGGAGTTTCTCGCTGGCTTCAGGCCTGATAATTATACTAACTATATGTTTTGATATAGAGTTTATATATTCCAAGGGCGTTGTTATTAACATTTTTAAATAATTATCCACAATTTGAAAATAGATTTG
>CAMHNQ010000036.1 GCA_946186495.1 uncultured Bacteroidales bacterium | reverse complement strand
CGTGGAGATTGTCATCCTGCTGTATGTTTGTGTAGTGGGATGTTATGGAATGTCACATCCCAAGGTGCTTGACGGTGACGATGGTGTCGCGCCGTGGTGGTTCCGGCCAATGGTGCTGGCCCCGTTCATGGTGGTGGCGGCCTACTCGCTGCAACCGCTGCGCAAACGCGGCATCGGGTGGCTGCTGCTCTATCTGCTGCCAATTGCGGTGATGGTGGCGGCGTGCGCCATGCCGTCCCTCATCGACTGGACGGAGGAAACCGCCTATTGGATAGCCGCTTGTGTGGCGCTTCCGCTGTGGATGTGCGTGCGGCATCGGCTTACTGACAATGAACCGTTCGTGCGCCGTAACGTGCAGATGGCCTGGTCGGCGGTGCGGGCGTTGCTCATCGCGGGAATCCTCTATCTGCTGTATGCCGCCATCGCTTACACCATCCAAACGCTCTTCGACATCCCTCACAAGACCTGGGACGGCTGGTACGAACAAGCGGCGTTGCTGTTGTTCTGCGTGCTGGCTCCCGTGCTCTTCTTTGCCATGGAGGACCGTCCCGCGCCCGTCGAGATCCGCCGTTTCTGGGCTGTCCTGCTGAATTGGGTGCTGACACCGGCATTGCTGATTTACACCGTGGTTCTCTATGTATATGCCGCCAAAATCCTCTTCACCTGGAACTTGCCGAAGGGCGGGGTCGCCATCATGGTGACGGTTTTTTTCGTGGTCTTCTTGTTGACCAAGATGTTGCAGATGCTGACGGAGCCGCAGCCGTTCAAGTGGTTCTACGACCGTTTCGGCCTGTTCGTCTTGCCGCTGCTGGCACTCTTCTGGACTGGGGTCGCCCGTCGGTTGGCGGACTACGGCCTGACGGAGTCGCGCTACTACCTGCTGTTGGTCGGGGTATTGATGACAGCGTGCGTGCTGGTGTTCCTGTTCCGCAACCGGCGCGGCTATTTCGCTTTGGCGGCGGGAGCGTTGGCCGTCGTGTTGCTGACGGTTTTAGTGCCGGGGCTCCGTGGCGAGAGGATCGCGCAACGGGCCCAAATCCAGCGCGTGCGCACAATGGCCGAGCAACTTGACCGCCTGAACGACGACGGCACCTTGCGGTTGCCTACCCCTGATCCTGCCGACACCTTGCGTATGGTGGAACATCGGAAACTATATCAGTCGCTCAACTATTTGGACAACAGGAACGACACGGTGCTCTTGAAGAGCGAGTTCGGTATCGCCCGGAAGTCGGACTATCTGGCATCGTTGTCGGAAAAAACCTCCAAATATGCTTCTGCATGGTCGGAAGAATTAGCCCGCGAACAGTTAGAGGAAGAAGTTGTAATCGAGGAGATAGTCCCAAGTGTTTATTTATCGCGCAAGACTTACGGGCCTGTGGATGTGAGTGGCTACCGCCAGATGTACGGGACACCAAACCCAGCCAATGCGGATGAACAACTGTCGATTGGAAACGGCCGGAATATTTCGGCAAACCAGATTTTCCGGGAACAGTTGCAAAGGCTTGGCTGTCCGGACGTGTCGCCTTCGAGGTCTTGGATAAAGGATCATGAGGACGAGTTGCTGATTTATCGCACCGACAGTTTGTTGGTCTGTTTCAACAAGTTGGAATTGAAACGGATGACCTCCGATAGCGTTTGGGAAATGAATTATTACGACTGGGTGGTGCTGGTGAAGTAGGAGCCGACGTTTCCGACGTAGGCTTGCGACGCTTGGAAGCGTCGCCCCCTTAAGTCTAAGTCAAAAAATTGTATCTTTGCCGCATCAAAACCAAACCGTTATGGAAAAGAGATACATCATCAGTGGCGGCGGTACAGGCGGGCACATTTTCCCCGCGTTGGCCATCGCCAACAAGATCAAAGCCGAGAATCCCGATGCGAAGATCCTGTTCATCGGGGCGAGTGACAAGATGGAGATGCGGCGCGTGCCGGAATCGGGCTATCCCATTGAGGGACTGGAAATTTACGGCATACATCGTGAAAAATCTCTCGACGGCCTGATATGCAATTTGCGTTTGCCGGTGGTGATGTTGCAGGCCATGCGCAAGGCAAAGAAGATCATGCGCGAGTTCCAGCCCGACTTGGCCATCGGGGTGGGGGGCTTTGCCAGCGGTCCCGCGCTGAAAGCTGCTTCTCAGTTGGGGATTCCCACGCTGTTGCAGGAGCAGAACTCCTATCCTGGCGTCACCAACAAGATGTTGGCCAAGAACGCAAAGGCTATCTGCGTGGCCTACGACGGTCTCGACCGCTTCTTCCCGCCGGAGAAGATCATCAAGACCGGCAATCCCATCCGCAAGGAAATTCTGGAACTGGAGCGCAAGAAACCCGAGGCTTACCAGTATTTCAACTTTACGCCGGATAAGAAGACGGTGTTGGTGGTGGGCGGCAGTCTCGGTGCCCGCACCTTCAACCAGACCATGTCGGCGCATCTCGACGAGTTCCGCAAGGCCGACCTGCAGCTGTTGTGGCAGACTGGCGAGCAATTCTACAAGAACATCGACCCGGAGCTGTTGAAACAGCAGGACGAGCATATCCGCATCGTGCCGTTCATCAAGAACATGAACGATGCCTACAGCATGGCGGACGTTATCGTGTCGCGGGCGGGCGCGCTTGCACTCGCGGAATTGGCCATCGTGGGGGCACCCACCATCCTCGTGCCGTTCCCCTATGCCGCCGAAGACCACCAGACGTTCAATGCCAAGGCCCTCTCCACCAAGGATGCCGCCTTGCTCATCACCGACAAGGAAGCCCCGGAGAAGCTCGTCCCCACGTTGATGCAGCTGGTTTCGGATACGCACCGGATGCAGACATTGGGCGGCAACATCAAGCGTTTCGCGCTGCCGAACGCAATCGACCTGATCTATGAGGAGGTTGTGAAGATAGTGGGGTGAATGGTCGCTGATGCGTGTGCCGAGTCAACATTGACACGGTGTGCCTACTTTAACGAATTTTTATTATTTTTGCCGATTCAAAATCTGATACGTTGGAAGAACAGGACATACAGAAAATTCAGTCCGCGCTGCAGGGTGCGAAGACCATCGCGATTGTTTTCCATTTCAACCCGGACGGCGATGCGCTGGGGAGTGCGTTGGCGTTGTGCAATTATTTCGGAGACGCGGGATACGAGGTCTCGGTTATCTCCCCCAATCCATTTCCCAGCTTCCTGAATTGGATGCCTGGTGCGGAACAAATTCTCGTGGCTCAGGAGAATCTCACGGAGGCTCGTAAGCGCATCAAGGAAGCCGACATTCTTTTTGTGGTTGATATGAATGCGCCGCACCGGGCCGGGCAGGACCTGCAGAACACTATCGTCAAATCAGGGGCGTTCAAGGTGCTTATAGACCACCATGTACAACCCGATATCAAGTGCGATGTGATGTACTCCACACCTTTGACCACGTCCGCGTCCGAACTGGTTTACAATTTCCTGTTCAAACACCTTGCTCCTGGAAAACTGGTGTCGAAGCCGGTGGCCGAGTGCTTGTATGTAGGTATCATCACTGATACCGGATCCATGTCTTACACGTGCAACTACCCCGAGTCTTACGAAGTGTTGCGCCGGTTGATAGAGACAGGGATTAACGGGGAGGAGATCCATCGCAAAGTGTATGACAATTACACGGAGAGCCGGATGAAGCTGCTTGGACTTGCCCTTTCGCAGCGGCTGACGGTGATGCCGGAATTTGGTGCTTCGTACATGTATCTGACAAAGAAGGATTTGGTGGAAAATGGTTTTCAGATAGGTGACACCGAGGGCTTCGTTAATTATGGCCTCTCCTTGGCCTCAGTCCATTACACGGCCTTCTTCACCGAGCGTGACAACCGTATCCGCGTCTCGTTCCGGTCCAAAGGCATTGTGGACGTGAACCTTTTTGCGCGCAAGTATTTTGAGGGTGGCGGGCATGTGAATGCTGCCGGTGCCTTTTTCCATGGTTCCATGGAGGAGGCAATCGCCCATTTCGAAAAAGCCGTCCGGGAAACGGTGCAGGTACAGGAGTGAATATATGCGTAGACTGTTTGTTATTCTGTTGGTTGTGCTTTGCGCAGGCGGTTTTGTCGCATGCCGTGATAAAAAAGTCACGGGTAGTGTCGTCTCTTCGGAGAAGACGGCTCCGGATGAGGACAAAGACGCTCCCTATGTGGAGGGCAACAAGAACATCATGCGTCGTGAGAATGAGGAGATGCAAATGTTCATCCGGCGTTACGGCTGGGATATGCATCGCACTCCTACGGGGCTCTACATCCAAGTGCTGGAGCCGGGTAGTGGCGACTTCTTCAAGGAGGGCGACCGTGTGGTCTTGGAATACCGCACTTTCTTGCTCTCCGGCGAACAGATATACAGTTCCGACAGCAACGGAGTGAAAGTTTTTTTGGTGAACCGTTCCGAAGAGATCGATGCCCTGCACGAGGCGGTGCAGATGCTGCGGCCTGGTGCGCGGGCCCGACTGGTCATCCCTTCCTATCTCGGTTACGGTGTGGCCGGTGACGGCGGCAGAATACAGGGCCTCCAGCCTATCATGATGATGCTCCGAGTGATGACCAAGGACGAGAAAATCCCAGAATCTTATATCCCTAACCCTTATAATTAATGGCATGATGAAGTTCAATCGTTGTATCCTTTTCGTGTGTGGTGTGCTCTTGTGTGTGTTGGCGGTGTCATGCCGGAAGCCCAGCGGCTTCAAGCGCGAATCAGGTTTTTTTTACCAATACCATGTCAGAACCGACAATCCCGAACAGCCTAAAACGGGTGATTTTGTCGTGGTGAATATGGCCCTGCGCATCGGCGACTCGCTGTTCACCCCTATGACTCGCTACAACATGCTCATGGACGAACTCTATCGGGGCGACATCTACAGTGCTTTGCGCAGTATGCATTTGGGCGACAGCGCCACCTTCATCTTCGACGGCCGCAAATTCTATGAGGATTTTTTGGCAATGGGTGAATATCCGTATGGGAAAACACCAATTACTGCCGATATCAAATTGTTGAAAATCATGTCGAAACAAAACCTTGATATGGCAGCTGAACAATTAGAGGAACAAAAAAAGCAGATTCGGGAAAAGGAGGATTCGCTGATTTTCGAGTATGCCCAGCGGAATCATATTGACAACAAAATTTCGGGCATCTACTGCAAGTACAACAAGATAGGAGGCGGGGAAAAACCGCTTAGGGGACAAACTGTTGAGGTGTTGTATAAAGGATGGTTTCTGAATGGAACCCTCTTCGACCAATACCTTGACAGCAACAGTCCGGCCTCTTTTGAAGTGGGAGCGGGCAAAGTGAGTCGTGGCTGGGACCTGGTGGTGCAGCAGATGAACGTAGGCGACAATGTCACGATGGTGCTTCCCTCTTCGCTTGCTTACGGCGATCACGGCAACGAGGAGCTCCATGTTCCGCCATATACTCCCGTGGTATATGAATTGGAACTCGTCAACATTATCCCGACAGCTAATTGAAAGAGATAACAAACATAATAGTGGAATATTAATTTAAATTGAAGAAAATGAAGAATGTAGCAAAATTCGTTTTGATTGCTCTGGCTATGGCCAATATGTTTTCCTTTACCGCATGCAGCAAGTACAAAGGATTCAAGAAAGACAAAGCCGGGTTTTATTATCAGTTTCACGGGGATATCCATGATACGGCAGACCAGCCCAAAACCGGGGATTTGGTGGGGGTGCTGATGTCTCTCCGTGCCGGCGACTCCCTGTTGTTCCCCATGATGCCCAACGAAATGGTGATGGACTCCCTTTACGCAGGTGACATGTTCACAGCTTTGCGCATGATGCACGTGGGCGACAGTGCCACGTTCATTTTGGACGGACCCCAATTTTTCGAGAAGATGATGAACCCGAGCCAGGAATATTCCTTTGGCGAAGATCCCCTCTATCTGGATGTGAAACTCTATGGCTTGATGAAAAAAGCCGACTTCGAGAAGGCGAAAGCCGATTTTGAGGCACAACTGGACGAGAGACGGGTGAAGGAAGTGGAAGAGATTAACGCTTACCTTCAGGATAATCCCGGCCTCAAACAGATGCCTACCGGTGTTTATTTGAAGAATGTAAAGAAAGGAAATGGCCCGAAGGTGGAACCGATGCAGACTGTCAAAGTGCACTATACGGGTAAGTTCACGGACGGGGTTGTCTTTGACAGCTCAGTGGAGCGCGGCGAGCCATTCTCTTTCATGGTTGGCGCCGGACAGGTGATACCCGGTTGGGACGCCACCGTCGCGGATATGAAAGTGGGCGACAAGGTTACGGTACTCATTCCGTCTGACTTGGCATATGGCGAAGGCACACGCGGTATTCCTCCCTATTCCCCCCTGGTGTTCGATATTGAACTACTCGAAATCGTGAAAGAATAGCGACTATCTCGTGGAACCGTCGGACTGCGGCGGTTTCATATTGTCTCATGGCGGTCTTTTAGTGTAATATGGCCGCCATATTTTTAATGTAAATATTTGAAAATCAGTTTTATGTCGGAAAACAACTATGCCTTGCGGATTTCGCGGGCGCTACAGCTGACCGAGGAGCAGGTTCGGAACACATTGAATCTGCTGGAGACGGGAGCAACGATACCGTTTATCTCCCGCTATCGTAAAGAGGCCACCGGTTCTTTGGATGAAGTCCAAATTGGAAATATCAAGGACCTGTACAACAGGTTGTTGGAGCTTGACAAACGTAGGGCAGCCATTTTAGATTCCATTACGGAGCAGGGTAAGCTGACGCCTGAGCTGCGTGAGCAAATCGAGCAGGCTGAGACGATGAGTGTGCTGGAGGACTTGTATCTGCCTTATCGTCCCAAGCGCAAAACCCGCGCTTCGGTGGCAGAAGAGAGAGGTTTGCGGCCGCTGGCGAAGTTGCTGCTTCAACAACGTCCGATGGACCTTCAACGGGAGGCCGCGAGATTTGTCATCGCGGAGAAAGGGGTCAATAGCGAGGAAGAGGCTCTTTCGGGTGCGCGCGACATCATTGCCGAGCTGATTAGTGAAAACGCCGGCATACGGGCCAGATTACGCAGCACGTTCCTGCGCTACAGTCGCATCTCCACGCGAAAGGTTCCCGACAAAATCGATGAGGACGAGAAATACAGAATCTATTACAAAGCAGAGGAATTGCTCGCCAAGGCACCCTCCCATCGAGTCCTTGCGATGCTGAGAGGGGAGGAGGAGGGCGTCCTGCGGGTGAGTGTCGCGCCCGACGAGCAACGCACCCTTGAGGATTTGAAACGGCGCATCGTCAAAAACAACAGCAATGCCGCCCAACAGGTCTGGATGGCTGCGACGGACTCTTATAAACGTCTGTTGCAGCCACAGATGGAAACCGAGATGCGTAAGTTCTACAAGGAAAAGGCCGACAAGGAGGCGATAGCCGTCTTCACCAAGAATGCCAGGCAGCTCTTGCTTGCGGCCCCCTTGGGACAGGTCACCACGCTGGCCATCGATCCAGGATTCCGTACGGGCTGCAAGGTGGTGATTCTGAACCCGCAAGGCAAATTGCTCTACAACGAGACCATATACCCTCATCCGCCTGTTGCCCAATATAAGTTGGCATCTGACAAACTGAAGCGCTTGGTACTGCAATACCAAGTGGATGCCATTGCCATCGGAAACGGCACTGCGGGGCGGGAAACCGAGAATTTCGTCCGGCACATTCCTTTCGAGCGTGATGTGAAGGCCTTTATGGTGAATGAGAGCGGCGCATCGGTCTATTCAGCCTCTCCCGTGGCTCGGGAGGAGTTCCCCGACTATGACGTGACCGTGCGTGGAGCCGTCTCCATCGGCCGGCGTTTGATGGACCCGCTGGCTGAATTGGTCAAAATAGACCCGAAGTCCATAGGGGTGGGACAGTACCAGCATGACGTGAATCAGAAGATGCTGCAGGAAAGTCTCGAGACGACGGTGGAGAGTTGCGTCAACTACGTTGGCGTGGAACTCAACACCGCCAGCAAGCAGTTGCTTTCTTATGTCTCAGGTGTGGGACCGGCCCTGGCGCAGAACATTGTCAGTTACCGTGATGAGAATGGCCCGTTTGTTTCGCGGGAGAGCCTGAAAAAGGTGCCACGCTTCGGGGCGAAGGCATTCCAGCAGGCCGCTGGATTCTTGCGCATCCGGGAAGCTGAGAATCCGCTTGACGGCAGTGCGGTGCATCCGGAAAGCTACCATGTGGTTGAAAAAATGGCCTCGACACTGCATTGTACGGTCTCAGATCTGATTAAAAACAAAGAACTTCGGCAACAGATTGTGTTGCAGGATTATATCACAGACAAAGTGGGGCTGCCAACCTTGGTGGACATCTTGAAGGAACTCGATAAGCCCGGTCGCGACCCACGCACACAATTCGAAATGTTCGAATTCGACAAAAATGTCCATACCCTGCAGGATTTGACTGTCGGCATGGTACTCCCCGGGATTGTCACCAATATCACTAATTTCGGCTGTTTCGTGGATGTCGGCGTTCACCAAGACGGACTCATCCATATTAGTCGTTTGAGCGACCATCGCATTTCAGACCCCTCGGAAGTGGTGCATCTGAACCAAAAGGTGATGGTTCGCGTGGAGGGTGTGGAGTTAGAAAGGAAACGCATTAGTCTCGCTTTGGAAAGAGAGTAGCCAATCCGAACGTTTTTTTTCTGAAAACGCATAAGAGTATGGATTTTTTTATTACTTTTGCTTCGCTTAAAGTAAATTTTATTCTATTTGTAATTAATTGAGTATTAGTAATATAAAATAAATCCAAGTATGAAAAAATTGACAGACAACACCTCTTTGGGCAAGCTTATTGTGCTTTGTAACGTGGTTGTATTGGCACTTTTCGTTATTACCATGTTGTTTTTAATGAAGTTTGACAAGACCAACCAGGCCGTCATCCGCGAGCGGAAACACTACAACGATTTGTATGAAAAATATGCGAATGCTCAACACCCCCTGCGTCAAGATAGTGCGGAAGTGGCTTATTATCAGTATAAATTGGATACCCTGCAGCAAAAAACGGTGACAACCAAGGATGAGAAGAAGGCTCTTGCCGAAAGCATTGAAGTCACAAAACAGACCCTGGCCGACAAACAAAAGCAGCGTGAGAACAATTTGAAGACCTTGGCTGAGACAGAGAAGGAGTATGGTCCTGCACAAGCTAAGTGGGAACAGTTGAACGCGGATAATGATGCGGCAAAGAAGAAATTCTGGGTGTTGGCATGCATTACCATGATAGCATTCCTGTTGAAGACTGTCTTGTTTGCGCATTGGGGTGCCAAAAACAACAAGAATCTCCACGAAATAGCCCCTTGGATGAAGGATGGCATGAAGCCTTGGCTGTCCTATGTGGCTTGGTTCGTCCCGATATACAACTTGATCAAGCCCCTCTCTTTTCTCAAAGAGGTTTCAAATGAAACTGACTATGTGTTGGAGAATGCAGATGTCGTCAAGCGGGATGAGAACGGGATTGACAACACCGAACTCTACATGTCCATTTGGTGGGGCTTCCTTTTGTGCAGCGTATGGCTGATGAACATCGTCCTCTATTTCACTTTCTTCCGTGAAGGCGCTTTCTACGCTAAGGCAGGTCATGGTGCTATGGTTGTTACGGCCATTGTCATCATGGTGGTCTGCATTTGCTTGGAGGCTTTCTTGATTATGCGGTATAACAAGAAAAACAAAGCCTTGTTGGATAATGAGAGCAAGTTCTAAATGAATATTCCCGAATACCAAACAAAAAAGGCAGGGTTTATCCCTGCTTTTTTGTTTTATGGAAGATAGAAATGAGCGGGAGCGGGTCGAACCCGAGTACTTCTTTCACGGTCTGTTGGAAGCGAAATTTCACACCGGTTTTCAGTGGCGCTTGCATCCCGCCGTCAAAGTCTGGTGCATGGTTGCCTTCAATGATTTCCACTTTGCCGTTGGGTAACACGCAAAGGTCCCATCCCGCAAACCGGATGTTTGGGATGTGTTGGGAGGCACGCCGGCAGGTTTCCACTATGTCCAGCCAATGCGGCACTATGAAGCCCTTAATGGGTTTCCCGGTGTCCGGATGTTTTGGGAAGTGGCGGTTGTGCGCATCCATGCCGTCTGTCATGACCGTCCCCGTCGCAATGTCTATTGGGGCATAGATGCCGCCAGCATGAGTGTTGTCGACAAAACTGCCGCCTGCCCCCATCCGTATTAAGGCACCGAATAGCTCGCACTTTCCTTTTCCAGATACCGTCACCACCCGGATTGTGTTCAACGACTGCGGGTGGAAGGCTGAAATCTCCTCGCACGCCGTGATGCATTCCTCGAGAATACAGCGGTTTTGCATGACGCGCCTGTAGGTCGCCTTCGCCTCCTCATCCCCTTGGTAATGAATCTTTTCGATGCCTTTGCCGCGTGTGCCTTCATGGGGTTTGAGTATTATGCCTTCATGCCGCTTGATGAATTGCAGGAATGTTTCGAATGGGAGTTCTTCGGAGGAGATCCAGTCACGGGTCACAAAGTCACTGAATGTATTGAGAAACAGAGCTTTGTTCTTGAAAACAAGGCGGACCTTTGCGTCTCCGGTCTTCCGGTATATGCATTGAGCTTCGGAAGTAGACAAAAAGCGGTTTCGTTTGGCTTCGTCCAGTCGCCAGAACTCGTAGCTGTACATGTATTCCGCATAGGTGACCCGGTGTCGGCGGAATGCGCGTTTGTAGTCCCTGAAACTGCCGTGTTGTGGCTTCTCGGTAACGAATTTCCGTCTTGCCTCTGCAAAAAAGAGTTTGCGTTCCGCTAACCGCAGGCGGTATTCGTCCGCAGGTTGCCAGTTCAGCAGTTTGCGGAGGGAATTTTTGAGGGAAAGGCGTTTTCGAAGGGACATTACGGCAAGACTTTTTCGATGGTAGCCCAGAGCAGGTCGGCGGTGCGTTGCCAGGTGAACTTTTCTCTCTGGACTTCCCCTCTTCGGATCAGTTCGTCGCGGAGTTCCGTTTGAAGAGAGATTTTGCCCATGGCCTCGGCAATCTGCTCAACGTTGTAAGGATCCACGAGAAGGGCGGCATCGCCTGCGATTTCAGGCATGGAGGAGATATTGGATGTGATGACAGGCGTGTGGGCGGCGAAGGCGTCCACAATGGGTTGGCCGAACCCTTCGAAGAGTGACGTGTACACCACGGCTGTGGCGGAGGCCGTCAGGGTACTCACCACGTCCAGCTGCTGTCTGCCGAGCATCAGCACGTCATCACGATGACGCATTTGCAAGTAACTGTCCTCGATTTCTCCTGCCCACCATTTCTTGTCCCCTACAACCACTAATTTCATGGGTTTGCCCACTTTGTCCCGAAATATGTCGAAAGCGCGGAAAATGTTGTCCAGATTTTTGCGCTTGTGAATGAGCCCTACGAACAAAAAGTAGTCGCACCCATTGGTATATTGTTCTTTCACGATTTTTTGCTGCTCTTGTGTGAAAGGCTTATAAACGGGGTTTACACCATTGTAGACTACGTCGATCCTCTCTAACGGAATTTGGTAGCTCTGGTGGATGTCTTGTCGGCTGAATTCGGAAACGGTGGCCAAGCGGGTGGCTTTGTGCGCGAATTTCGGAAAATAACGGTCGTAATAGCGACGAACCACGGGTTTGACAAATTCTGGATGGTGCACAAAATTGAGATCGTGGATGACGTTGACCGTTGGGATGTCGAGTTTTGTGGGAATCCATCCGTCAGTGGAGAGGAAGATGTCGGGATGGATTTTGCGCAGTTTCAAAGGGATGCCGTATTCGAAAAAGAGATACCACAGATATGGGTGACGTGCTTGCGGGTAGGCCACGACAGGGGTGATGTTGTCGCTAAACAGAAAGGATTCATCAAAGGGGCGGTCAAAAAGGAAGTAGAATTGGTGTTCAGGGTGTGATTTTGTGATGCGTCTGAGGCTTTCTGCCGAGAATTGTCCAATGCCTTCCAGCTTGTTTTTGAGAAGCAGACGTGTGTTGACGGCAATTTTCATGTCCAAGGGAGATGCTTTCGCAAAAATTACGGAACGGGGCTATTTGTCGTTGTTGGTGCGGTAGTCGTAGTCTCCAAGATGGCGGGAGTCCGTGGCGGGTTGGCTGCTTTCCTGATGTGCTGGTTCTATGTCCTTGATGTTCAGTTGAGTGGTGACGGTGTTGTTCCAACGGTTTTCTTCCACGTGATAAAGGACGTTGAAAGGTTTGGAATCACTGATGACAGAGAGTTGTGCCTTTTGGTTGAATGCGATGCCGTCGAAAGAGTTGCTTCTTTCGTAAGGGCTGAGAATTTTGCACTTAAGGTGTTTGTCGCCCACAATTCGGGCATTCCCTTCATCAACAACTCCATCTGTCTCAAAGACAGGTTCCATGTTGCCGGGGCCGAACGGGGCGAACTTTTTCAGGTTCTTCAGAAAATGCGGCGTGATTTCGGAAAGGTTGAGCATCATGTCCACGGTGATTTCGGGTTCGTAGGACGATTCATCCAGGTTCTCCTTAACATATTCTTCAAAGCGTTGCGAAAATTCTTCGAGGTTCTCCTGTTTCATGGTCAAACCGGCTGCGTATTTGTGTCCGCCGAAGTGTTCCAGCAGGTCGGCGCAGGAGTCGATGCCGTCGTAGATGTTGAATTCTTTGACGGATCGGGCTGATCCGGTGATTAGGCCGTCATCCGAACTCATCAGGACGATGGTGGGTTTGTAGAATTCTTCCACCAGTCGTGAGGCGACGATTCCGATGATGCCCTTTTCCCATTGCGGGTTATATACCACGATGCTTTTTCGGTTTTCGAACTCGTGGGAGTTGCGGATCATGTCCATGGCCTCTTCGGTGGCGTTTTTGTCCTTTTGTTTGCGTTCGTTGTTCTGTTTGTTAATGCGGGTGCTGATTTCCATTGACTTGTCCTCGTCTTCCACGATAAACAGGCGGACGGACTCTTTTGCGCTTTTGATTCTGCCGGCGGCATTGATGCGCGGTCCCACGTAGAACACCAGGTCGGAGATGGAGATCACTCGAGTGAAGAACGTGTCTTCGCTGAAAGGTGGATAGGTTCTCATCTTGATGCCGGCTTGGTCGAGGATGGAGCGGATGCCCATGCGCGGGATTTTGTTGATCATTTCAAGGCCAAAGTGGGCGAGGATGCGGTTTTCGCCGGTGATGGCCACGATGTCGCAGGCGATGCTGACCGCCACGAGGTCCATGCGCTTGAGCCACAGCTCGTCAGGCAGGCCGTTGCGGAAACAGTAGCCTTGGACGAGTTTGAAGCCTACTCCGCACCCGGAAAGTTCCTTGTAGGGGTAGGGGCAGTCTTTGCGTTTGGGGTCGAGGATGGCGAGGGCGTTGGGAAGCGTGTCGCCTTCAAGATGGTGGTCGGTAATGATGACGTCAATGCCGTATTGGTTGGCCAGGTCGACCATGTCGTTGGCCTTGATGCCGCAATCCAGGGAAATCAGCAGGTTGATGCCGTTGTCACGGCAAAACTGGATGCCTTTTTCGGTGATGCCGTAGCCTTCGGTATAACGGTCGGGGATGTAGTATTTGATGTATTCGTGAGCGTCCCCGCCGCGGATTTCGCAGAGGAACGAGTAAACCAGAGCGACTGCAGAGGTACCGTCCACGTCATAATCGCCATAAACCATGATTTTTTCATCGTGTACAATGGCTTTGGAGAGCCGTTCCACAGCGATGCTCATGTCTTTCATGAGGAATGGGTCATGGAGCTTCTCGATGTCGGGTTCAAAGAACTCTCTGGCCTGTTCCACAGTGGTGATGCCACGCTGAGCCAAGAGCGTTGCCAAGGAATGCTCAAGATGCAGATGCTCACACAGTTGAGAAACAACTGCTTCATCTGGAAGCTCTTTTTTTACCCAATGTTTTTTCATGATAAAACAATCAAAAATATGCGCTGCAAATATAAAGATTATTTTTTAACGTTCGTCAAATATTTCCAATTTTCATTTTTTTGTCGATGTCAGAGATGTACTGTTTCATCTTCTTGTCCGTTTCACTGAGGTTTCGGATGGTGCGGCATGCATGGAGTACGGTGGCATGGTCCTTGTTTCCGCAGTAGGCGCCGATGACGGAGAGGGGGAGGTGAGTGTATTTTTTTGCGAAATACATGCTGATTTGCCGCACTTGGACGATTTCGCGTTTGCGGGTCTTGGCGTTGATGGCCTCAACCGAGATGCCGAAATAGTCGCAGACGATTTTTTGGATGTATTCGATGGAGATTTCCTTTGCGGTGGATTTCACGTATTTGTCCACCATTTCGCGGGCGAGGTCGAGGGTGATGTCACGGTGATTGAGCGAGGCCTGTGCCAAAATGGCGATCATGGCACCTTCCAGTTCGCGTGTGTTGGCAGTGATGCGCAGGGCCAGATAGTCAATCACCTCCTTGGAGAATTCGATGCCGTTGTTCTCCAACTTCTTCGTGATGATGGCCGTACGGGTCTCCAGGTCTGGGATTTGGAGGTCGGTGGCAAGCCCCCACTTGAAACGGTTCAGCAGTCGCGGCTCGAATCCGGTGATGTCAACCGGCGACTTGTCAGAAGTCATGATAATCTGCTTCTTTAGCTGGTGCAAATGGTTGAATATCTGAAAGAAAGCCTCTTGCGTCTTGGTTTTGTTGCCGGATATGAACTGGATGTCGTCAATGATTAGCATGTCAACTGCTTGGTAGAACCAATAGAAGTCGTTGAGGTTGTCGCTTTTGACGGCCTCCATGTATTGCTGGTAGAAAGTGTCTGCGCTGACATAGATGACGATTTTGTCGGGGAAATTGATTTTGGTCTGGATGCCGATGGCGTTGACTAAGTGGGTTTTGCCCAGCCCGACTTCTGAGTAGATGAACAGGGGGTTGAACGGGGTCTGTCCGGGGGCTTTGGCTATTGACATGCCTGCGGCTACGGCGAGGCGGTTGCAGTCGCCGACCACGTAGTTGTCAAAGGTAAGGGTCTCCGAGAGGTTGGAGGGGATGCGCTGCTTTTTGATGCCAGGTACTATGAAAGGGTCGGGTATGTCCTTTCGGTTCATGGAATTGACATCCAGCGGGGGCATCATCAGAGGGTTTTTGACGGCTTTCCGTGAAGTGGAGGAGATGGTGATGGTGGCGTTTTGGGAGGGCGACTGCCCTCTTTCCATCAGGACCTTGTATCGCAGTTTCGCGTCGTTGCCAAGGAGCTTTCGTATGGCCGTCCGCAGCAAGTCCACATATTGCTCTTCCAAAATCTCCTTGTACCACAGGCTTGGAAGTTCCAGTGTCAGTTGCTTGTTCTCCAAGGACACAGCGTTGATGGGCTCGAAAATCGTGGCGTAGACTTCCGGCGAGACGGTGTCTTTGATGATTTCCAAACATTGCTTCCAAACCGGTATGTAAGACGGTATATCCTTTTCCATTTGCAGTTTCAGATTCGTTTCTTTGTTTCTATAATGCTTTATTATAATAGTT
Source organism: uncultured Bacteroidales bacterium (assembly GCA_946186495.1). Lineage (GTDB taxonomy): Bacteria > Bacteroidota > Bacteroidia > Bacteroidales > WCHB1-69 > F23-D06. The sequence continues at coordinate 13,262 of CAMHNQ010000036.1, read as the reverse complement.
TATGGAATTTTTTCAAGTCAAAATTCTATCTTGCAAAATTAACAAAAAAAAAGTTCAAAAAAATATTTTTTACCTCTTGATTTTTTTGAAAAAAAGTGTAAGGTACTTTCGCGCTGGATATAACTGGGATTAGGACAATAAGTTACAAAACTCATCGTATTTGCCTATGTCCATCCAAAGGTCGCCGTCGTGCCGGTAAGCGGTGATTCGGTGTTCTGAGGCTTGTTTGAGGTAGAAGTTTGTGATGGAGGACTTTTCCACCGAGGGAATGAGGCTGGCGAAAGCGGCATTGAGTACGTGTATCCCGCTAAAAGCAAGATAATCAATATGTTCAGATTCTCTTACAATGATCTTATCCCCGCTTTTGACATTTTCCCAACCGCAAAGCTGGCCGGTTTCGCGTTCGAAGAGAAAGTATCGTTGGGTGTTGCGGTTGCGGACAGCCAGCGTGGCTTCCGCTTTCTGTTCAAGATGGCGGGCGAGAAGTTTGCCTAAGTCTATATCTGACAGAATGTCAACATTATATAATAAGATAAGATCGCTGTTTTGCCAGTAAGGCGCTGCGAATTTCAATCCTCCGGCCGTCTCACGAAGGTAAGCGCGTTCATCCGAGATCCGGATGTTCTTGGCGTGTTCGTGACACCTCAGCGCATTCAGCATGAGGTCAGGGAAATGGTGTACGTTGACCACGATGTCTCGGATTCCACTTTCCCATAGCTTTTCTATGGCATTGTCAAGCAGCGTTTTACCCTTATAGCGCACCAAAGCTTTCGGCTTGTTGTCCGTCAGTGGGTGAAGACGTGTGCCCAGTCCTGCCGCAAAAATGAATCCTGTAATCTTCATACTCGTTTTTTTGGGCGGCAAAAGTAACAAAAAGTTGTTGATTACATATTGGGCGTTTGCTTTTTCTTATGTTGGAATGTGTTATTTTTGCCGTTTGAAACAATTTGTTGTTTGAATATGAAAAAAGTACTTTTTGCTATAGTTGTATGCCTCTCAATGGTTTTGACAGGATGCAAGGACAAGACGATTTCGACCACCTATACGATTGGCTGTCTCGAATATCAGTATGGCTCGGTGCAAGGTTCCGAGTGGAACGCGCTGCAAACTTATTTTGAAAACAATGTAACGTATAACAAGATAGTTACATTTGAAAATAAAACACTTTCGGAAAATGATGCCGAAGCTGTTCAGTTGTATAGGGGGCAAGTGGCGAAATTGGACAAGGAGTATGTCTGTTCCCTGTTGTCCGACACGGATTTTTTCGTCTATGGCATTGCGAAACGCAACGCGGATGGCACGTATACGAGACTGGGGGCCATCCGTTTCTCGGAGAACGGTGCGGTGGAGGAACGCTAATAGTCTGACCGTTTCGACACCCGTTCTTTCAGCATAGGGACGAAAACGCAGTCGCCGAAATCTTCCTCTTCGTATTCGGTGTCGCTGATTTTCACAATCTTCTTCATGATTTGGGACTCCACGCCGACGGGGATTACCATGATGCCGCCTATGGCCAGCTGGTCCAAAAGGGCCTGTGGCACGTTAGGTGCGCCGCAGGTGACGATGATGCGGTCGTAGGGTGCGAATTTCGGGTATCCTTTGAATCCGTCGCCGTAGTAGGTGATGATGGAAGGCGCGATTTTGTCCAGCAGTTTTTTGGTCGGGATGAACAGTTGGTGCTGTCGTTCAATGGTATAGACTTTCGCACCCATGGCATATAGAATTGCTGCCTGGAAGCCTGAACCTGTGCCGATTTCCAACACTTTGTGCCCTTTCCTGATTTCGAGGAGCTGGGATTGAAAAGCGACGGTGGATGGCTTGGAGATGGTCTGGTCAGTGGTCAGTTTCAGGGCGACATCCTCATAGGCTTGCGGCCAGAGAATCGATTCCAGAAAGAGATGCCTTTCAATCTTGTCAAAAGCGGCGAGCACGTTCTCGTCGGAGATGCCCTTTTGTCGCAACTGCTCGATCATCCGTTTCTTATGCCCGAGAAGCAAGAAGTTTTGCGTGGCCATGTTTTGGAGTTAGAATCCGAACGAGGAGCCGTCGAAGCAATGGGTGCAGAGGCGTTCTTTTGGCAGGCCTATGGCGGTGGTTATCATATCCAAGGTGTTGAATTTCAAGGTGTCAACACCGATATGCTTGCGGATAATCTCCACCATGTCGGCATATTCCTTGGTAGTGCTGTCCAGATATCGGTGCAGGTTTTTGTTGTCGTCTCCTTCCAGTTCCCGGACGACACGGCGGGTGATGAGCTCCATCACGTTTTTGGAGGCAGAGAAATTAAGGAACTCGCAGCCGTAGAGCAGGGGAGGGCAGCTGATGCGGATGTGAACCTCTTTGGCACCATAGTCGTACATCATCTTCACGTTGTCGCGCAGCTGGGTGCCGCGTACAATGGAGTCGTCACAGAAGACGATACGCTTGCCCTGTAGGAGGTCGCGGTTGGGAAGCAGTTTCATTTTAGCCACATGTTCGCGCATTTCCTGGTTGGCGGGCATGAAACTGCGCGACCAGGTGGGGGTGTATTTGACGATGGCGCGTTCGTAGGGGATGCCTTTTCCCTTGGCGTATCCGAGGGCCATGCCGATGCCGGAGTCGGGGATGGCGGACACGAAGTCTGCTTCCACGTCGTCGCTTTCGCCCATGGCGATTCCATAGCGGTAGCGGGTGCTTTCCACGTTGATGTCCTCATAATTCACGGATGGGTACCCGTAGTATATCCAAAGGAAAGAGCATATCTGCATTTTGTCGTTCGGGGGGAGCATCTGTTGAATGCTGTTGGCGGTGACTTTCACGATCTCTCCTGGGCCTACGAAGTATTCGGTCTGGTAATCGAGGTTGGCAAAGCTGTGGTTCTCGGATGCCAGAGCAAAGCCGCTCTCTTTTTTGCCGATGACGATGGGGGTTCGTCCGTAATGGTCGCGGGCTGCAATGATGCCGTCTTCGGTGAGGATCAGAATGGAGCACGAACCCTTCACCTTTTTATATACGGATTGTATGCCTTCCACGAAGTCGTGCTTGCGGGTAATCATCAAGGCGATGAGCTCGGTGGGGTTGGTGGACCCGGAACTCAATTCGGTGAATTGTTGGTTGCAATCCAGACACTCTTTTTCCAACTCGCTGATGTTATTTACTTTGCCGACCGTTGTGATGGCGAAACGCCCCAAGTGCGAGTTTACGACGATAGGCTGGGCATCGGTGTCGCTGATGACCCCAATGCCGGAATTGCCCTTGAATTTTTCCAGCTCATCTCCGAATTTGGTGCGGAAATATGTGTTCTCGATGTTGTGAATGGAACGGCGGAAAAGACCAGTGTCCTGTTGATAGGTCACTAAGCCGCCGCGTCTTGTGCCAAGGTGAGAGTGGTAATCCACTCCGTAGAATAAATCCGCAATACATGGTTTTGTTGAAACGACTCCGAAAAATCCACCCATAGTTTGAAGTTATAAATCTGATTATTAAAAAAATACCCGTTAGAGATTTTCATCTTTAACGGGATGCAATAATACTTATTTTTTTGAAAAAACGTACTGCGCCAGGTCGATTTTTTTTTAACAGGTGTTGACAACAACGGACGGTGTGTGAAAGGGCATGCCGTGTGTGTGCGCGTCGTGCGAGTTTCGCGAAACCAAGGGTGCCGTCGTTGCCACTTGAGGAAGTGTGTGCGCCTTACACCAGTGTACGGATCAGCTGTTCCTCATCGCCGGGCAGCATGCAGATTGGCGGGATTTCGATCATCGTGTATGCCCCGAATTGCTGCGTTGCCTTCATGCGCACCGCCGCGCGGGCAACGGCGACCAGCACCTGGCCGGTGAGTGCGGGGTTGTTGATGGTCATGTTGAACTCAAAGCGTTGGTTGTGGGTGTCGCCGCTCACGCCGTGGCGCACAAGATGAACGCCGTGGGCCACGTTGTTCAGCGCATCCACCGAAGGCACCTGAATCACGTGAGTCTCGTCGTGCGCGAAGTAGTCGTCCTGCAGCAACAACTTTTCCACCGTGGCGAAATCGGTGCCGTCCTCCAACTCGACATACACCATGCGGCGGTGTATGCCCGTGCCGAGCGGGATGGTCATCGACAGCGCGTCTTTCACGCCAGGGATAGCTTTGGCCGCCACAGTGTGTCCCATGCTTCGGCCGGGGCCGAAATTGGTGTAGGTGATACCCTTGGGTGCGATGGCCGTGAGGAGGGCGCGAACCACCGAGTCGGAGCCCGGGTCCCAGCCTGCGGCGATGACGCTCACCGCACCATGCTCTTTTGCGATGGGGGCGAGTTGTTTGCGCAGTCCGTATATCTGCCCGTGGATGTCAAAGCTGTCAACCGTGCAGATGCCGCGGCGAAGCAGTTGCTCCGCAAATGCGGGCACTTCACGGGTGGGCGTACACAATGCCGCCACGTCCGCGTCTATCAGGTCAAAGTTGTCGTTGTGATGGTAGATGCCGGCCAACTGCATGTCTTCGGCAGCTGAAACCGCCTGCTCAACGGCTTTTCCGATGTTGCCGTATCCTATGATTGCGATTCTTGTTTGCATAATATGCTTTAATTTTAAATTGCAAAAATACATTTTTTCTTGAAGGCGGTTTTGAAAAAAAATATACTTTTGCCAAATGTTGCAATAAAGGTTTCTCACCCTCAAAATCCAATCAATATGGGAAAAATCAACGATCTTAAAAACGAGGCTTTAGCCTCCCTGAATGGCAAATGGGGTTCCTTCGTCGGCCTCACCTTCATCTATGTGCTGCTGTACGTGGTGGCCCAGTCCTTTGCACAGTTCGGCACCATTTTCCAAGGAAGCACCTTCACCACGCTGACCTATATTTTCATGACTGTGGGTTTTGTCGTAAGCGTTCTCCTCATTCCGCTGCAGTACGGCTACTGTATCGCCTACCTTAATTCCTCCCGTCAGGACCTGCCCGCCGACATCGGCGACCTGTTCTGCGGCTACAGACGCTTCGGCGATGTGTTTGTCACTATGCTCTTGCAAGGCCTCGCCATTGTCGGTGCAATGTTCCTGTCCATCTTCTTCGTTGGAGTGGCCGCAGGACTGGGGCTGATGGAGAGCCACGTCGTCCTGTTCACGTTTATCGCTGCCGTGCTGATGATTCCCGGCTTTGTTTTGGCCATCGCCTACGCCATGGTCTTTTTCATTCTGCATGACAAGCCTGAGCTTCGTCCCGTGGACGTGCTTCGCGAGAGCCGCAAGATGATGGACGGCCACAAAATGGAGTACTTCCTGCTGATGCTCAGCTTCTTCGGCTGGCTGGTGCTGGGTGCGCTGACCCTGTTCATCGGTTATCTGTGGCTGGTTCCCTATATGCAGATGACGGAGTTCAAGTTCTATGAGCGGCTCCGTGCGGAGTATGAGGGTGTGTTCGAGGAGGAGATGCCGGTATCGGATGAAATGCCGTCTCAGGAGGCGTTTCCGCAGAAGGAAGAACCAGTGGAGTTCTCCGAATAGAGCGGGGTTCCTTTGGTTTTCTTTTGGAACAAGCGCAAGAACGTCGCAACGCTGGGACGGGCTTGCGCTTGTTTTATACGCTGAATCTGTTCCCGTTATGGTCAGAACATGGTTGGTTGGGCAGGTGCCTACATGGAGAACACCACCTTCACCGGTGCCTCCCACTCTCCCATCATCGCCTTGAACGTCTTCGACGATTTGGCGGAAATGCCCTCTTTGGGCAGACTTAACGTCCTTGTAATCATTATCGTATTACCGCCCACCACAACATCAATCAGGAGTTTGGCGCCCTCGACGGTGATTTCTTTGTGTGAGGTTTTCGTCAGACAACGGGCGTTAGCGGGCAATTTGACGGTGTAACCGTATTTCTCGCTCGATTCTTTTGTGTCCACATCGTATTTGCGGTCGTTGTGGATGTTCACGGAACGGACTTCAGTGCCGTATTCGCCGTCGTCGATGGTCATTTCGTAATATTTGCCAGAGAGCTGCGAAACAGACACTTTTGTGTCGCCGCTTCCATGCACTTGCAGATATTTCATTTTTGGCGATTCCACTTTCTGTTGCATTTTCACTACCGGATCATCCAATTTTCCGCTTTCAAGCGTGATTTCGGCCACTCTTTCCACGGATATGGGCTGTGCCGTCACATTCTCTATTTTGCCGTCCTGAAGGATGAGGGTGGCGGGCGCGAAGTAAGCGTCCAAACTGAGTTCTTCGAGCTCGTCAGCCGAAATATAGACGGCATGTCCAAAACGAGATATGCGCACAACTGTCTTCAAATCAGTTACTAACGAATTCCCCACAAACGCCAATTGCGCCTCGAATCCCAAACTTTGCAACACCCTTGCCAGCAGGATGTTCTTCTCTATCGGCAGTGCGCAGTTGCTGCTCCAGACGTAGCTTGGCGAGGCGAACATGTAGTTCAGCACTTTGGCATCCACGTGGTTGGTGCGAATATGGTCGTGGATGTAATCCCTGACGTACAAGACTTTGTCCATCTCAGTCATCTCTTCCGTGAAACGACTCTTGAAAAAGTCCGTAATGGTCTGGTTGTTAAATTTCTGCATTGAGTTTTGCTGTGCAATCCTGCCAACGATATGATGCGGCTCGTCCATGGTGAAGAACGTGATTGCTTTGAGGTCGCCAGGGAAAATATACTCGTCGGTAGGATATTCTGGCAGATTGGTGAAGGTCATTACGGTGGTTTTCATCCCTTTGTCGGTGCTTTCGGTTTCCGTGTAGGAAAGTTTCCCGTTCAACACAAATTTCGCGGGCTTATAGTCGGGTGTGCTCACACTGACCACGTACTTCTCCACCGGTACCTCCTCCTGCAAATCCACTTTTTCCAGCAACTCCTGGAAGAAGAAGTTCTTGGAACGGATGGTGTAGTCGAGGACGATGACGGCATCGTACTCCAACGCCGTGTGTGTCACCACCATTGTGCGGATGCCGTTGAGCCGCCCGCACTTCGTGCAGCCCTCCGGCAGCATCGGGTTGAAGGCGTTTTCGGGGGTCTCCACCTTGCTGCCGTCCTTGCGGATGGTGTAGGCCTCGTTGATGATGAGCTCCTGAAAGTCAGGATTGTACGTAATGAAGGTTTCCCCGAAATGGTCGAACGTCATCCGCGTGAAGATCTGCAGCTCCGTGCGCTTCCGGAACTCCGTGGAGCCATCCGTGTTCAAGGTGTAACTCTCGGAAATGAGTTTGTAGATGGCGTCCTTTTCGGGGGCCTTGGCCATGACGGTTGTTATGGTGCATATTGCGATGATTATGAGTATGTATCTTTTCATATTTTATAGATTTATCGTTATGTCCTCCCACACAGTGCTTTGCTTGTGAGGCCTCCACACTGCGGCTTGCTTGGGTGGCCCCACACTGCGGCTGCGCCTTGTGTGGGGTTATTAGCGCTTCGCGCGTCTTGCCCCTTCGGGGCTGCTTAAGGAATTATGTCTTAAATATGTGGGCATTTTCGGTATAAACTGCTAATTACTAACTGCTAACTGACAACTATTTAATGAACACCACTGGCGCTCCCATATACGACCGCTGGCATTGCACCGCCTTGCGGAAGGCGGGCCATTCGGAGGCTTCATAGACGCGCTTGCCGAGGCTGACGGTCTCGTTGAACGTCACCATGTTGTAGCCGATCGTGTAGCCGCCTTTGAACGAGATGGTCGGGGTGACGAATTGTTGCGCCTGGGGTGTGCTCACCCGCGTGTAACCCGACGGCACCCTCATGGTCTCGCTGATGACGACGTAGCGCGAGCAGCGGTCGGTGAAGGGATGGTCGCGCTTTTCGAGGCGGGTGTCGTAGTAGAGGTGGCGCATGGCAAAGGTGAAGAACCCGTTGGCGAGGAACGGCGTGGCGATGACCTCGTTGTCGGTAACCGTTGCGTAATCTGGAATCTCGAACGTATAGGTAATCTTCACCGGCTGCTTGAGGTAGTCATCCTCGCTGGTGTATTTCACACTCTTGAGCTTCGCGTTGGGGTACTCCTGGTAGAAGCGTTCCTCCACGTTTCTCCGCCACTCCGTACGGAAGCCGTAGAAGACCCCGCGCACGGTGCGGTCGCTCTGACGGTCGGCAGTGATCGTGACGGTGCCCTTAAGCGTGCCGTTCTTGGTGACCTGCGTGTTGGCGGTCATCCTGACGTAGTGGTTCTTCGGGTCGGAGACAGGTGTGAGTCCCAGCTTCGCACCCTTAGGCAGCCCCATCAAGTAGTTCTGCTGCTGCTCGGCGCTGGACCAGAGTTCGCCTCTCACGCCCGGCACCCACGTGGGGTCGAGGAGCTGGTAGTTGCCGTTGCGCCGCTGCACCACCGTGACGCAGTGGTTGAACTGGTCGGCGGGGATGTCCTCGATGCGCTCGCCGGCCATCGTCATCGCCGCGTAGGCCTTGAATCCGGCCGCCCGCAACATGCCGATCAGCATTCCGGCCTTGTCCTTGCAGACGCCGCAACGGTCGCGGAAGGTCATCTCGCACTTGTGCAGTGTGTAGCCCTCGCCGTCGCCCATGGAAATGCCCGAGTAGCGGATGTTGTCGGCCACCCAGTGCGTGAGGATGTCCAAGCTGTCGTTCTCGGTCTTCGCGGGCTTGAGCAGCTCATCGACTTTCTGCCGGATCTCCGGTGTGGCCTCGAAGCTGCCATAATCCTCGTTCACGCCGTAGAACCACATCGACTTGGCCTCCCAGTCTTTCGCCGTGGTCACGATGAGCTTCGCCTCGATGTCGTTGTTGGCCACGGTGTATCGTGGGGTCGCGAGCGGGAAGATGTCCGTTTTTGAGAAGGTGAAAACCGTGCGGTCGCCCTCTTTCGCGGTTTTCACGTTGAGGTCGCCGTTATAGACTTTATACTGCAAATTCTTGTTAGTCAACACACTGACTTGATACACTTTCTCTTTCACGGGCTGGCTGCTCCAGAAAGGGACGATATCGTAGAAGTGGCCGCGCATGGGCGGGATGTAGCGTGCGTCAGGGTCGTCGCCCTGCAGCAGCGCGTAGGAGTAGCCCTTCTTGTAGGTGGTGAACTCCACCTCGTCGCCGGGTTCGAGGCGGCCGAGGTCGAACATTTTCTGCCGGGCGCCCCAGTAGATCATGTGGGCTGGGGCGGGGTAGTCGAGCACATCCAAGTCGGGTTCCACGATGGGCCCGTCGTGGCGATAGACGACCACGTCCTGGATTTCGCAGTAGGCCGACAGCGGGTCATAGTCGATGATGATGACGCTGTTGTCGCGCGCCCCGGCATCAGTCAGCACACGGTAGCGTTGGTGGTTGAGGTAATGGCTGAGGCCGTTCTCCTCCATGCGCACGGTCATGCTGTCGTAGAGGGTCACACGGTCGTAGCCGGCGTAGGGATTGCTCTCCTGCGCGGCGGCTGCCATGCCGAGGCACAGCAGCAGGGTGGTCCAAAGTAGGGTTCTTATGCTCATATTCGTTCAAAAAAGCACCGACAAAAAGAGTGGTGCTGTGGGATTTTAAAGTGACCATGCAGCGTCACTTCCGTGGCAAAAATACATTTTTTTCGCGTACTATATTTATAAACGGGATATATAATTATTTCTATCTGATTACCAGTTGTTTGCAGCCAAAAATCTATGTGAAACGACACCTGAAATTCCCTTTTTGGCCAAGTGGCCGTCTTTGAACTTTTTACGATGAGAATTTTTCGCAACCAATTGTCATTCAAAGAATTATTTGTGTATTTACAGCGAATTAGAATGGGAAATGAAAGAGACCAAACCGACATACAAGCAGAAAGTTGACGTCGGGCTTTTCGACAGTGGCGGAATACCAGATCCGCGACAGGCTCTCGTTCTGCGACTTCCTCGGGCTGGCCAGCGGCGACAAGGTGCCCGACGAGAAAACGATATGGACCCTCAAGGAGGAATTGACAAAGAAAGGCCTTTTCGAGGAAGACAGGGGCGGCGAGTTGTGGAATCCCGAAGAGGGCGACACCGCGAGGAGGAGGAGAAGCGCAAGGCCAACAAGAAAAGGCAAAAAGACACGGACAAACTGCAATCTTTTGGACTTTTTGTGTCATACGAATAGATAAAAGAATTAATTTTGCAGCGTTGTTTGCTTATCTTGACGTTTAACGGACTTCGCATCAAGGCCGGCGGCAGCGCGAAGAAGTAAAAAATAGAAGTCCCCTGTATATTATTTGCCTGAAGATGCTTTCAGGGTTGTCAAAGAAACCAAAGAGAAAATCGACAACGGTGCCATAAAAGGCGAATATTATGTTTTACCAAAAGAATTGAGATGAAAAAAACAATGAATATTATGGCATTAATTATCCTTTCACTACATGGCATTTCGCAAAACGATAGCATAGTGGTTCGCGTTAGAAACGTTGATGTTGTGATGATGAAAGTGGAGGGAGGAACTTATCATCGAGGATGCACCTATGATGAAGATTGCCATGGTTGTTGTCTTAAACAAGTGAGAGGAGAACATTCTGTTACTGTAGAATCCTTTTATATGGCGAAGATAGAAGTGACGCAAGAATTGTATCTTGCGGTAATGGGGGAAAACCCATCTTGGTTTAAACCAGATAGTGCAATTACACGTTACTTAAAGCGTCCTGTTGAATCAATCAGCTGGTATGACGCACAAGATTTTATAGACACTTTAAATGCCATTACAGGATTGTATTTCCGATTGCCGACCGAGGCGGAGTGGGAATACGCTGCTCGCGGAGGATGCCACGATGACCCTTTTGTTTTTGCTGGCAGTAATGATGTGGATGAGATTACGTGGTATCATTACGATGATCCTAAAATTTTGAATGTATGCCATGCATGGACAATGCCTTCAGGAAAAAAGAAACCAAACTCTCTGGGGTTGTATGACATGACGGGCAATGTGGCGGAATGGTGCAGCGACTGGTATAGCGACAACTATTATCAAAGGCAAAGGCGTTTTCAGGATCCCCAAGGACCAACATCAGGAGAAACGAAGGTTGTTCGGGGTGGCAGTTTTGGTGTTTTGCAACATCCATCCTTGGAGGTTCGTTATCGGCGTGGTGTTTCCCCTGAAAAGAAAGATATGCATATCGGTTTCCGTATAGTATTGGATAAAAACTAGATTCAAAAAAGTATGAGTTTATTGATATTAGGTGAAGAAGAAGATAAAAGTAGTGATATTGTTTGCGCATTAACAAGACTTACACAAGACTTACACAAGACCTACACAAGACCTACACAAGACTTACACAAGACCTACACAAGACCTACACAAGACTTACACAAGAGTTACACAAGACTTACACAAGAGTTGAACAAGAGTTGAACAACATGTCTGTGGCAGATCAGCGCATCCGCCACGCCCGTCCCGCCCCCACGCCACAACTGCTAACTACTAACTGCTAACTAGATAATGTCTTTCTCCTCAATGAGATTGTTCAGTATCGCATATACCGTCAATGCCGCGACAGACTTGATGCCGGTCTTGCGGACGATGTTCTTGCGATGGGTGATGACGGTGTGTACCGAGATGTTGAGGGTGTCTGCTATCTCGTTGTTTTTCAGTCCTTTGGATAAACATACGAGCACCTCTTTCTCGCGGTCGGAGAGGGGGTCGTTGTCGGGTTCGTCGCTGTCGGTTTGGATGGTGTTGACCACTTGGTTGATGGTCGATTTGATGCGCTGGAGGTCGTCGTTGAGCTCGATGACGCCGGCGAACTGCCGTTGGTGCTGCGACTCCACGTAGGTGGTGATCAAGCCGACAATGCGCAGGTTCGGCAGGGTGTCGAACTCGGCGCGGATGGTGGATCGCTTGGCGTAGTCGAACAGTACCGGGTTGACAATCAGAATGTTGGGACGTATGGCCGTGATTCTGGAATACAGAGCACCGAGGTTGTCGGTGGAAAAGACCACTTCGGCCTCGGGAAGCTCTTCCAACAGTTTTTCCAGTCCTGTGCGCAGGATGGTCGATGGCTCGGCAATGGCAATCTTATTCATGGCGCTTGGATTCTAACAGTTGGATGTAAGGGACTAAGATCCGGTCCTCCATCATGGCGTGCTTGGCAATGTCGTTGGAGAGAGCATACATGTCCAACAGCATATCGACGCGCTCGTCGGAAGAAACCTCTGCGGGTATGTATTTGAGCAGCAGGTTGGTGAGGTCGTTCAGCGTGTCCTCGATGTCGTCGTGCTGCTGGTGGAAGGTGCTTTTCTGGTAAGAGGCCGACTCCGTGGCGTCCTGCTCGGAGATGAACTGCCGGAGGTAGGGGAATATCACTTCCTCCTCGTACTGGAAATGTTTCTTGACCTCCTTGCGAAACTCCGTATAGAAGTTGGAAATCAGCGTGCTGTATTTCGGATCCATGGGCTCCAGCAACTTGTGCAGGTGCCGTTCGATGTGCGGCAGCTTGTTCTCCAGATAGTCCACATGCGACTGGGTCAGGTATTGCAGGATGTCCGTCATGGGGCACTGCTGCAGCTCGTTTGCCGTGGGGAAATAGTCGTTTTGGCAATAGACGCGGCTGATGAGCATGAAGAGGGGTTCTGAAACCCGGTGCTCGGCGCAGAGCTGCCCGATGCTCTTCTCGCCGAACCCGAGGGGAATCCCAAGACGGGGAAGAATCGTCAACAGACTGTGATACTGATGGATAGCGTCAGCCATTTTCATCTTTGGTGAGAGATGCGGCAAGGAGTTCGGCGTGTTGATCATATTCCTGAAAATTTCGATGCAAAGATACCTTTAATTCCGTAAACTATTTTCAATTTTAACTGTTGATAAATAAACAAGTTGTTGTTAATGAGTAAATTAGTAGTGACTTGTTGTTCTTGTTATTTTCACCTGCCTTTGTGATTGCGTACTTCTACAAACGACAATTGGCGAAAAAAGCTGCAGCAAAAATTGCTGCAAATCTACAAAAAAAGAGAGCAAAATCAAGAGTTTCGGCGGATTTTTTTTCAACATCGGTTAATTTCGTTCTTCCGGGTTTGCTGAATCGAATCACAAATAGTTGATAGTCAATCTGCTAAGCGTAAAATACTCATATTCCGACGTCAATGGGAATCTCATGCCGTCTTCGTCTGCGGCGTCACGTTCTTGGAGGATGTGAACTTTTTCCGTCCGGAGGCTTTCAAGAAACCTTTGGCTACTGCTTCTGCATCGCCCATGCAAGCCTTCACCCTGCATGGCTTACGCATCCTCTTTTTTATTTGGGCGAGCCGGCGCGGATTAGGAGCCGACGCTTCCAAGCGTCGCAATGCATACTTTTTTATTTGGGCGAGCCAGCGTGGATTAGGAGACGACGCTTCTCTTGTGTTGACCGTTTGATTCGTGTCTGCGTCCT
>CAMHNQ010000035.1 GCA_946186495.1 uncultured Bacteroidales bacterium | reverse complement strand
AGCAGGGGCGCGAAGAGGAGCGGCGCAACCTTGTCCGGAGTCTGTCGGCCAACGGTTTCGACATGGCCTCCATAGCGAGGGTGACAGGGCTTGGCGAAAAGAAGGTCAGCACGTTGCTTCAACAATGAGGGAGAGCAGACTGCCAAACATAATTTCTGAAGGCAGCGACATTGTAAACCAAAACGTTGTCAACAATCGTTCCTCGAATGTGAACGTGCAAAAGTCAATAAACGATTATTTTTTGTACTTTTGCAGCGTGAATTAAATTTGGAGAAATGTACACTGCAAAATCCGGATTGTCCAAAAACGGTCAACAACAGAGCCAGCAAAAATCCACATTCCCGAAGTGGGCCAAAATCTTCTGGAAGGTTTATTTCATCCTGTTCGGCCTCGTTTGCCTGATGTTTTTCCTCATCTCCTTAGGATGGCTGGGCTACATGCCGTCGTTCGCGGAACTTGAGAATCCAGACTCCAACCTTGCCACAGAGGTTATCTCCTCCGACGGGGTGCTGCTCGGGACCTACTACCGCGAGAACCGCTCCAACTGCAAATACGCAGACCTTTCCGACGAGCTGAAGGATGCCCTTATCGCCACCGAGGACTCCCGCTTCTACAGCCACTCGGGCGTGGATGTCAAAGCCTTGTTCCGCGTGGCTGTCGGCGTGGCCACTTTCCACCACAAGGGCGGCGGCAGCACCATCACGCAGCAACTGGCCAAGAACCTCTTCCCCCGGGACCCCAAAGCCGGGAAAGTCAAGATTGTCTTCACAAAATTCAAAGAGTGGGTGGTTGCCACCAAACTGGAACGCGCCTACTCGAAAGACGAGATTCTCGCCATGTACTTCAACACTGTCGATTTCGGCAACAACGCTGTCGGCATCAAATCCGCCGCGAGGACCTACTTCGACAAGGACCCTGCAGAAATCAACACCGAAGAGGCCGCCCTGCTCGTCGGCATGCTCAAGGCACCGTCAAAATACAGCCCACGCCGCCACCCTCAGGCCGCCCTCAACCGCCGCAACACCGTCCTCGGACAGATGAAAAAGTATGACTACCTCACCCAAGCCCAATTCGACTCCATCAAGGAAATCCCTATTGACATGAGCAACTTCAAGTCGCAGGCCCACACCGCCGGCATCGCCACCTACTTCCGCGAATACCTTCGCATGGTACTTAAAGAGTGGTGCGACAAAAACCCCAAAAACGACGGTTCCCGCTACGACCTTTACTGCGACGGCCTCAAGATATACACCACGATAGACTCGCGTATGCAGCAACACGCTGAGGCGGCTGTCAAGGAGCATGTCTGCGACTACCTGCAACCGCTCTTCTTCAACCACATCAAAGGGGCGAAAAACGCCCCCTTCGTCAACCTCAGCGAAGAACAGACCCAGAACATCCTCTGGCGCTCCGTGAAACAAAGCGACCGCTATGAACAGATGAAAGACGCGGGCAAGTCGGACGACGAAATCAAGCAAGCCTTCAACAAACCGGCAAAAATGACCGTTTACAGTTACAGGGGCATGATAGACACGACGATGACCCCGATGGACTCCATCCGCTACTACAAATCATTCCTCCAATGCGGACTGATGTGCATGGAGGCGGCCACCGGCCACGTCAAGGCCTATGTGGGCGGAACCAACTACGAATACTTCCAGTTTGACCATGTGAAGCTCTCCAAACGGCAGGTCGGCTCCACTTTCAAACCGTATGTCTATACAGTGGCCATGCAGAGCGGGGACTTCGACCCTTGCACCATGGTGCCGAACGTGCCAGTCACCATTGAGACACCTGGCGGCACGTGGACACCTCGCAACTCCGGCGCATACAAAGAAGGGCAGATGATGCCGCTTCGCGAGGCCCTGGCCCACTCCCTCAACCAGGTTTCAGCCTATTTGATGAAGCGCTACGGCCCCAACGCCGTCATCGACCTCGTACGCAACATGGGCATGACCTCCGACATCCCCGCCGTACCGTCCATCTGCTTAGGTGCCTGCGAATTGACACTATACGAACAGGTGGGCGCCATCAACTGCTTCCCTAACCAAGGCGTGTACGTGGAACCCATTTTCATCACACACATCTGCGACAAAGAAGGCAACGTGATTTACACCAACGTGCCGAAAACCAATGAAGCGATGGACCAAATCACCGCGTTCAAAACCGTCCGGCTGATGCAGGGTGTAGTGGATTACGGCACCGGCGGCCGCCTGCGCAGCCAGTACGGCATCACCTTCCCGTTAGCGGGCAAGACCGGCACCACCGACAACCAGTCCGACGGCTGGTTCGTGGGCTACACCCCGCTGCTGACTTGCGGTGTCTGGGTAGGCTGCGAGGACCGTGCCGCACACTTCCGCAGCACTGCGCTCGGACAAGGCGCCCGCACCGCCATGCCAGTCTTCGGACTCTTCCTCAGCAAAGTCTATGCCGACCCGAAACTGCCTTACCTCAACGTGGTCAGCGGCGACGACCGCTACAACAAGCCCGGCTATAATTTCATCATCCCGAGCGCTTACATCGGCGACCCGTCAGGCTGCAACGAGTCCAAACGGGATTCCATCATGACTCTTGACTTCGACTAATCGCGAAACGCGAACCTCAGAACTTCGACCATATAAAAAAAATACTATATTTGCACGAATTTTGCATCATGGCAAGGAAGACTTGTAACATATTGACCATTATGTTGTTAGCCTTCGCGTTGGATGTCTGTGCATCCGATTTTCGCGCGGGGGTGGACACCATTGTACCCGAAACGAAAGTGCTGAACGACACAGTCAATCCTGTAACGACAACACCGGGCAACAGCTACAAACCGGCAAAAAAGAAAAAAACGGGCAGGAGCAGCCTGGCCAACAAACGTGTGACATTCGAGACATTCGACCAATTCTACGCCCGCGCACTGAAGTTCTACAACAATGGACAGTGGCTCTCCGCCGCCGGCGTCTTCGAGGAACTCTACCCCCTCTCATTGGGCACCCCCCGCGCCGACACCATCCTCTTCCTCTTCGCCGACTCATACTACCAGAACGGCGATTACAACATGGCAGCCTTACACTTCCGCGACTATGTGCGCCGGTTCCCCAATTCCGAACGCACCGAGGACGCTTTCTTCCGCTGCATCCAAGCTGTCTACAAAACCTCCCCGGAATACTACCTCGACCAGTCTAACACCAACTACGCCATCGAACAAATCAAGGCTTTCCTCCAAGCCTATCCCGACAACAAACATGTGGAGGAGTGCAACCTTATGTTGGACGACCTTCGCCTTAAATTGGCGCGCAAAGAATTGGAAATCATGAAACTATACTACAACACAGACCACTACGAGGCCTGCCAGATCGCCGCCAACGACTTCTTCAACAAATACTCCTACTCCCCACTCATGCCTGAAGCTGTTTACTATCTGGTCCTCAACAACTACGAGTACTCTAAGCGCAGCACTGAGCGCAAAAAGCCCGAACGGCTCAAAGCCTGCCTGGAATCCTGCCAAAAGATGCGCCTCAACCACCCCGACTCCAAATACCTAAAGGAAACGGAGAAAATCGCCCAAGAGGTGACCAAACAATTAGAAAAATACAACAAAAAATCATAATCAAGTCTTAAAAAATGAAAAGCGCAGACTATAAAAAATTAAAAATCGACCTGTTCGCCAAGACAAAGGATATCCGTAAATATGACAAAGATACGGGCAACTTCTACAAAAGCATCGTCATCATGTCAAAACGCGCCGATCAAATCGCTTCCGAACTGAAACAGGAATTCCTGGAAAATTCCCATCTGAACATCCCGCAAGACCGCTCCGGCGAAGAGGTGTATGAGAACCGTGAGCAGATTGAACTGTCGAAAATGTACGAGCAGCTCCCCAAACCGACCCAGCTTGCTCTCTACGAATTCGAGAACGGCCTGATTTACTACAAAGACGTGAACGAACAATAATCCGTGTGGTATGGGACAGAAAGTTGTCATCGGCATCACAGGGGGGATTGCAGCCTACAAAACCATGTCCCTCATCCGGTTGTTCAAGAAAAACGGCTATGAGGTGCGCGTGACCGCCACACGGAACGCCCTGCAATTCGTCACTCCGCTGACCATTGAGACCCTGTCCCAAAACAAGCTCTACACCGACATGTTCGACCCTAACCGCACAATGGAGGTCGAGCATATCAGCATGGCGGAATGGGCGGATGCGCTCGTGGTGGCTCCCGCCACGGCCAACATCCTCGGCAAATTCGCCCACGGTATCGCCGACGACGCCTTGTCAACCCTTTTCCTGGCTCTCGAATGCCCTGTATTCATCGCCCCCGCCATGAACAACAACATGTTCGGGAACCCCGTCGTCCAACAGAACATCAAAACCCTTCAGGAGCGGGGATGCCGCATCCTTTCACCGAACGAAGGCTTCCTCGCATGCGGCACCACCGGCAGCGGGCGCATGCAGGAACCTGAGGAAATCTTCGCCACCGTCGATGAGTTCCTATCCAGCGACCACTCGCTGCAAGGCAAAAAAATGCTCATCACCGCTGGCCCCACCTACGAGCCCATAGACCCTGTGCGCTTCATCGGCAACCACTCCTCCGGCCTCATGGGCTTCTGCCTCGCCGAAGCCGCCGCCCGAAAAGGCGCCGTGGTCTCCCTCGTCACCGGACCGAGCCACTACACCGCACACCACCGCAACATCCGCCGCCTCGACGTGAAAACCGCCGCGGAAATGTACCAACAGTGCATGCAACTCGTGGATGACCAAGACATCATCATCATGTCCGCCGCCGTGGCCGACTACACCCCCGCACATGTGGCACCCGAAAAAATCAAGAAGGACTTCGCCCAGCTGTCGGTGGAATTGGTCAAGACGAAAGACATCCTGGCCTCCGTCGGGAAAATCAAGCGCGACAATCAGTTGCTCATCGGCTTTGCCTTAGAAACGGAAAACGAGGTGGAAAACGCCAAGAAAAAACTGCATACTAAAAACGCAGACCTCATCGTTCTCAATTCCCTGCGCACGGCCGGCGCCGGCTTCCGCACCGCCACCAACCAGGTGACCATATTCAGCAAGGACGGCCGCGAGTTCGCCAGTGACCTCAAAAGCAAGCAGGAAATCGCAGAGGAGATTCTGCAAACCGCATTATTATACATAAAATAAAAAAGCAAACAACTATGAAACGTTTTATCGGACTGCTACTTGTCACCATGTTCACGCTCAACACGGTGAACGCCCAAGACTTCCAATGCTCCGTCTCAATCAACGCCACGCAAATCTCAAACACGGGCAACCAACAAAGATACAATGAACTGAGGCAGAAACTGTATACCTTTGTCCATGACCGCAAGTGGTGTCAGTACAACCTAAAACAAAACGAGCGCATCGAATGCTCCATTACCATCAACCTGACCAAGGCTTCGGGCGACGAATACGAAGGCACTGCCACCTTAGTGCTGCAACGCCCTGTCTATAAGGCCAGCTACAAAACCACTCTGATGAGCTTCCAAGACAAGAAGGTGAAGTTCCGCTATGCGGACGGCGACCCGCTGGAATACGACGAAAACTCCAGCCTCTCAGAAATCACCTCCCTCATCGCCTACTACCTGAACCTGTTCCTTGCAGTTGAGATGGATTCATTCTCCCAAAACGGCGGGTCTCCCTATTTTTCCAAATGCCAGAACATTGTCAACCTGAACCTCAAGGATTTGGGCTGGGGTGTGGCCGAAAGCGGACAAAACAACAGATACTGGATTACAGAAAATTTCACAAACAGCACCTACAGCAAGATCCACGACTTCTACTACCAATATCACCGCTTAGGGCTGGATGTGATGTACGAGACCCCCGACGCAGGCCGCGCCGTTATTCTCGAAAGCCTTAAACTCCTGCAACAAGTCAATGCCCAGAAATCCAATCTGGCCGTTGTCCGCATTATCCTCAACACCAAAAAAGACGAAATCATCAACATATTCAAGGAAGGCATGCCGTCGGAAAAGACTCAGGTAATCAACATCATGAAGCAGATTGACCCGACCAACTCCTCCGCCTACGATGCCATCAACTCCGCATCCAAATAGCCAAAATGCTGACAACTCTCAAAATAGAGAACTACGCGATTATCCGCTCTTTGGAAATCCCGTTCCAACAAGGGTTGGTCGCCATCACCGGCGAAACCGGCGCCGGCAAGTCCATCCTCATGGGGGCACTCTCCCTCATTCTGGGCAACCGCGCCGATACGGATGTGCTGTTCGACAAATCCAGAAAATGCATCGTTGAAGCCACCTTCAATGTCATCAACATGGGGCTGGAACCTCTTTTCCAACAACTCGACCTCGACTTCCAGGATGAGACCATCATCCGGCGCGAAATCAACGAACACGGAAAGTCCCGCGCATTCGTCAACGACACACCCGTGAACCTTGCCACCCTGAAAACGGTAGCCTCCCTCCTGGTTGACATCCACTCCCAGCATCAGACCCTGATGCTCCAAAACGCTGGTTTCAGACTGCGGCTCCTCGACCAGTTCGCCAATAACCAGGACATTGTAAACCAGTATCAGACTTCGCTACGGCTTTGGCAGAATCGAAAATCCGCCTTCGAAAAACTCCAGCGGAAATGTTCAGAAGCGGCTCAACGCTACGACTACAACCTGTTCTCCATCGAAGAGCTTGAGAAAGCTAATCTGCAACCCGATGAACAAACGGAAATCGAACAACAAATCAAGGAGTTGTCCTCCGCCGAAACGATAAAATCACATCTCTACAATGCCACCCGCATCCTATCCGAACAAGAGGGCGACAATATTTTACATATGTTGAAATCACTTCAGCAGGAATGCCGGGCTTTGGATAATTTAGGTGGAGACTACGCCTCCTTCAACTTGCGGATAGACAACCTTATGACCGAAGCGCAAGATCTGTCGTACGACATGTCACGCAAGAACGACGCCGTCGAGGTGAACCCTGCACTCATGGAGCAGCTGAACGAACGCATTGACCTTTTGTTCACGCTTCAGAACAAGTACCATGTTGACGACAACCAAACGTTGATAAACCTGCTTGAAAGCCTACGGGATGAAGTGAGCAGCTATGATGAAAACAAAGAACAACTCATTGAATATGAGAAAGAGGTGACAAAATTAGAAGCTGATGTCAAGACCAAAGCCGCACAGTTGTCGGCATCGCGGAAAGCAGCCGCGCCAGCCTTGACGGAAGCCATGGAGGCACGCCTCGGCATGCTCGGCATGACCGGAAGCCGGTTCACCGTCGCCATCGAACAAAACGACGAACTGCGTGACAACGGCACAGACACCGTAACGTTCCTGCTCTCCGCCAACCCCGGAGTCGCACCCGCAGATATCGCCAAGATCGCCTCAGGCGGGGAAATGTCCCGCATCATGCTGTGCCTTAAATCCATCATCACCGACTCCATGTTCCTGCCTACCATCATTTTCGACGAGATAGACACAGGCATCTCAGGGGAAACCGCCTCGAAAGTCGGCCAGATGATGCGCCTGCTATCCGAAAAGCACCAAGTTATCGCCATCACCCATCTCCCGCAAATCGCCGCACGCTGTGACCAGCACCTCTTGGTACACAAACAAGTAATTGACAATCAAACGTATACAAATATAAAGCAGTTGAATATGACTGAACGTGAACGGATGATTGCCACCATGATGAGCGGTGAGCGACTGACAGAAGCTGCCATCGCCACTGCACGCGAGATGTTGAAAACCAATCAAATCAAACCAAATTAAATCAAACCGAGCCCAATGAAAAAAAGCCTGATCATATTTATCGCATTGACTCTTTGTCTGGCTGGACACGCCCAAAACCGTCGCAAAACCCCAGACCGGAAGTTCATTTATATGACCTCCATAGGATATGCCACCGGTTTAGGACAAATTGAACTGGAAACCAAGACCGTCCAAAACAAGAATTTCGACATTTCTATCAATCAATTACTTGGTTATCAATTCAATCCTTATTTTCAACTGGGACTCGGAGCCGGATTCGACTTTTGGAACTACACTGCATTCATACCCGTCTACCTCAACCTCACCGTCAATTTCACTGACACGAAGATTGAACCGATGTTCTATATGAACATGGGGTACAGTTTCAAATGGTACGTCTCCTCCGTACCCGACAAGATGGATCGGGTCGTTCACGGAACCTCTACGGGTCCCATGGGCGAGGCCGGCCTCGGAATACGCATCAACCTGAATGACAGATTGTCCCTCGTGCTGGCAGCCTGCTACAAAAACCAATATTCCGACATCCGGTACACTATCCCGACCTCAGAAGGACAAGACTTTTCAGCCTTCTCCACCAACACCCGCAAAAACGTACTCTACCATTTTGCCGGCATCAGATTGGGCATCCAATTCTAATGATGAATGACGAAAAAGGATGAATAATAACGAAACACAAGGATAATGAAACAGGAAGAGATGAATTATACGACGGCTTTCGACGAACTGAAGGAAATTGTGGACCAGTTGGAAAACGACAGCATCACCGTGGACGAGTTGACAGAGAAGATGAAACGTGCCACTGTATTGATGAAAATTTGCCGTGACAAGCTGAGCAAAACCGAAGAAGAGGTCAACAAAACCATTGCTGAACTTTCGTAGATGTCCACATTCGAGCTCATAGAACCCGAAATCGAGGCTTATTGCGAGGCCCACAGCACCACGGAAAGCGAACTTCTACATCGGCTTTACCGAGAGACCCATCTACAGACCATCAACCCGCGAATGGCGTCCGGTCAGCTGCAAGGACTGTTTTTGGGCTTAATTTCCAAGATGATACGCCCTAAAAGGGTTCTTGAAATCGGCACCTTCACCGGATACTCGGCTATCTGCTTAGCAGAAGGGCTGACAGACGACGGTATCCTTCACACGATAGAAATTAACGAAGAGTATGAAGACCGTATCCGCAACTATTTTTCCCTATGCCCTGACTGCGGAAAAATCAGACTGCATATCGGGGACGCGAAGGTCATTGCCCCCACTCTTGACGACACATGGGACCTGGTGTTCATTGATGCGGAAAAGACGGACTATAAAGAATACTACGACATCATATTTCCACAAGTCCGGAAAAACGGATTTATCCTGATTGACAACACATTATGGAACAGCAAAGTGGTGCATGATGTTTCACAAAACGACAAAGACACACAATCAATACTCTCTTTTAACAAGATGGTCCAGCAAGACAACCGCGTGCGCAACCTGCTTCTGCCGTTCCGTGACGGCATCATGATCATAGAGAAACTGACATTATGAGAATAGACATACTGACCCTTTTCCCCGAAATGTTCCCCGGGGTGTTTGGCAGCTCAATCCTGAAGCGTGCCGTTGAGAAACAGCTGCTGGAGTTGCATGTCCACGACATCCGCGCACATACCGACGACAAACACCATCGTGCCGACGACTACCCGTTCGGCGGAGGTGCCGGCATGGTAATGATGGTGGAGCCCATAGCCCGCTGTATCGAACAACTCCAAAGCGAACGCAACTACGACGGTGTCTATATGATGGCGCCAGACGGGCAAAACTTTAACCAGCACAAGGCCAATGAGATGTCATTGCTACACAACATCATTTTGCTGTGCGGTCACTACAAGGGAATTGACGAACGCGTTCGTGAACTATACGTCACGGAGGACCTCAGCATCGGCGACTACGTGCTTTCCGGCGGGGAACTGGCCGCCATGGTCATCAGCGATGCCATCGCACGCGTGATTCCCGGCGTCATCAGCGACGGTGCCTCCGCCCTTTCCGACTCCTTCCAGGACAACCTCCTCTCCGCACCGGTTTACACTCGCCCTGCAGACTTCCGCGGACACCGCGTCCCCGATGTGCTGCTCTCCGGCAACCAAAAACTAATCGACGAATGGCGCTACAACCAACAGATTACGAGGACAAAACAACGAAGACCAGACCTTCTTGACCATGAATAGACTGACTGCATTTTGCCAATCGTTGCGCACTCCCGACCCCTTTTTCAACATCAGCTACGCCCTGATGCTCCCGATGATGTTGCTACTGCCTTACACCACCTTTTTCATGTGGCCCATCGGCATCGCCTTGACGGCGCTGTGGATCGGCCAATGGAATTGGCACGAAAAGTGGGAAAACTTCAAAGCCAATGACGGAATCCCGTATGGATTTTTTCTGCTATGCATCTGCCTTGTCCCGCTCTTAGGCTTCATCAATTCGGAGAATATGCCTATAGCATGGCGGACTTTGGAATGCCATCTCTGGTTTTTCATCACCCCGCTAATCTTTCTCACCTCTTCCACAAAACTCTGGAGCCAACGCCATGTCAACACGCTGATCATCCTTTTCTCAGCGAGTGAGATTGGAATGCTGCTCTTCTTCGCCGCACGGGGAATCCACATGACCGCCGCCACCGGAGACATCAGCTACATGTTTGACAGTATGTTCTGCAAACCCTATCATCACGCTTACATCGCCTTATATGCGACATTTGTCTATACGCTTGTTTTCTACTACCTCACGACGCACAGCCACAACATCTCAACACTCGGAAAAGCACTGCTTCTCTTGACAGAGGTTTTCCTGGCGGCCTGCATCTTCTGCGTTTATTCACGCGCCGGGATTCTCACCTTCCTGATTATTCATCTGGTGATGTGCGGATATGCCGTCTACCGGAATCCGTCGCGGTGGAAGTTCTTTTTCGGCATTTTGATTCTTGTTTTTGCGCTTTTCGCCACCCTGATTGCCAAATCACCAAACAACCGCTTCACCCAAACGGCCATCACTCTCCACCAACGGGACAACGACAACCGTACACCAGACGCGCGCCTTATCATCTGGCAGGCGGCATGGGACGGTGCCATTGAGAATATGCCTTGGGGCGTGGGCACTGGCGACGGGCACGAAGTGATTGTCGAGAAATACCACGAAAACGGTTACTGGAAACAAAGCAACCATCCCTTCAACGCGCACAACCAGTTGTTGTCTGCCCTCCTCACCAACGGTATTCTCGGGCTGTTGCTTACCACGCTCTACCTTATCACCCCTTTGTGCACTGGCATCAAGCACCGCGACATCCTGCTTCTTGCCCTGTTCTTGCTATTGTTCTTCAATTGCATGGTCGAGTGCATGTTCGATCGACGCGCCGGGGTTGATTTCTTCGCTATCATGATCCCGTTGTTCATATTGCGGGCAAATTTGTTAAAAGAAACTCCAAAACAATGAACAAGAAACGTATTATAACCAGCATCATTCTCTTTTTCAGCATTTTCACCCTCTTTGCGCAGGAAAAGGAGACTTATCTTTTCGCCACGAAAGACACTGCCAAGCTCTATATGGACGTCTATGTTCCCGCCGTTCAGAACGAGCAACACGCGTGCCTCTTCTTCGTGTTCGGCGGCGGCTTTATCGGCGGAAAACGCGACGACGAACAAGTGCAGACCGTATGGAGGCATTTCACCGAGAAAGGGTATGTGGTCATCGCCATTGACTATCGTTTAGGGATGCGCGGACACAAGAACTTCTCGGCCTTAGCGTCAGTGAAACAGTTCAAAAAATCCATCGACATGGCCGCCGAAGACTTGATTTCCGCCATGGATTACACCCTGAAGCATCTTCTAGAAACGAAAAAATACAAGATCGACCCCAAGCACTTCATACTCATGGGCAGCAGCGCGGGGGCCATCGCCGCCTTGCAGGCAGATTATTCGCTCTGCAACGGCTATCTCAACTACGACATCCTTCCCAACACGTTCCGACCGGCCGGCATCATCTCCTATTCCGGCGCCATTTTCTCCACTCATGGCAGACCTAAATACAAGAAGCACAGTCCCGCCCCCACCCTCTTCTGCCACGGCACCGAGGACAAGCTGGTCATCTACACGAAAACCAACGTCTTCAACATCGGTCTCTTCGGCTCAAGCTCCATTGTCAAGGAATTCAAAAAGAAAGGGTACGGATACTCCATCCGCCGCTACCAAGGACTCGGCCATCAGGTGGCTGGTATGTTCCGCTCCGAATACGACATTATGGACCAGTTCCTCGAAAAGACCGTTTTCGGAAATCCGAACATCCAAAACGACCTGCTCTATTTTAATCCGGAAATTGAACCTAAATGGGTGGATTTCAAAGTCAAAGACCTGAAAAGATTCAGCAACTGACACCATCTGAACCGCCATTACAAGAACAGA
Organism: uncultured Bacteroidales bacterium; assembly: GCA_946186495.1. Classification (GTDB taxonomy): domain Bacteria; phylum Bacteroidota; class Bacteroidia; order Bacteroidales; family WCHB1-69; genus F23-D06. Next base: position 18,467 of record CAMHNQ010000035.1, on the reverse strand, counting down.
GCCGCCACAAAGTGACGGCTCTGTTCTTGTAGTCAGAAATTCTGAAGTTCACTTCACCAGTGTAACTGTGCCAGAATACTCCTTGTCTTCCTTGTTCAGATTCACCAGACGAATCAAGTATACGTAAACTCCCTCAGGACACATCTGCCCGTATTTGTTGCGGCCATCCCAGTATTCATAGGGATTGCGGGTGGAATAGACCAACATGCCCTGCCTGTCGAAAATCTGCATGGAATATTGGTCGGGATCTACGCCCTGCCCTTGCGGGGCGAAAGTCTCGTTGACTCCATCGCCATCAGGAGTGAAAGCGTTCGGGATATAAAAGAAATAAGGCACTTCCACCGACACCCGGGACTTCGTGGAATCGACACAGCCCATGGTGTCTTCTGCCGTCAGAGTGATGGTATAATAACCCGCACGCGTATAATCGTGTGAAGGGTTGGAAATGTCCTCCATGATGTTGACATTGGAAAAAACATCTCCAAAGTTCCATACCAAATGATAGTCTCCATCAGACAGATTCGTGCATGTAACAGTCCCGATGCCATTTTCCACATAAATTTCCGTAGGCGAGGCCATAAATGACGGAACAGGCAGCGGCAGCACCGTTACGGTAAGCGTATCCGTCACAATGCAGTCACCCGTCATGGTAGCCGAGACCACATAATCAGTCGTCACTTGCGGGGAGACCGTGATGGCGGAGGTGTTCTGCCCCGTACTCCAACGGAACTGGTTGGAGGTAGGATGCGTGGCCGTCAAAGTGGTGGACTTGCCGAAGCAGATGGTGTCGTCACCCGTTATTTTCGGCATCTCCAGATCCGTGACAAACACCCGGGCCGTATCGCTATTGTCGCAACCGTTGTCGAAACTGACCGTCAAGGAATACGTGGTCGATTGTGTCGGGTTCACAACACAGGTCGCGGTAGTGTCGCCCGTACTCCACAGATACGACTCTGGATGGACATTATCATAACCTTCGAAAGAGACTGAAAGAGTGGCGGCATCCCCCGGACAGATGTTGCTGTTGCCCGAATTGGACGAGAGGTGCACAGTCGGCACTTTCAGCAGGACCGTAGTGGTATCCATCAATGTAAAATGCTGACCTGAGGCGTTGGTGAAAGTATAGACGGAGATGTATTTTGTGACTGACGTGTCGGGTTTGCCGATCGCTATCAACTTGTCATGACTATAAGGGGCGCTGTTGATGTCGTTCACATACCATGTTAGTTCACCTTGTTCGTCCAACGGGGTGACAGGGGTGAAACGCCAGGCTTCATTGTCGGAAGTCCAGCTTGACATGCCGCGTCCTGGCGCCAGCAGAATCTGAGAGGAGGTGTTGTTTTGCAAACCGATAATGCCTTCGCCACGAGGGTTTGTAGAGGCACAACAAGCCCTATGCCTCACATAAACGTCGATAATGTTCGTCCCTTCATAGATAACCATCTGATACGTATTGTAATTGCTTGGAGAGGAATGATTTCCGAAAAGTCCAACGTTTAAGTAATTAAACACGAATGCACGGCAGGGGTAGCTGCCTAACACGCCAACCTTGACCGCTCCTTGGGTATTATAGCAATATGAATTGTAATAATTGCAGTCTATATCCTCATAAACCCCATAAATACAATTCTTATAGTTATAGGGGACGGTCATGCTTCCACCACCCATGGTCTGATTGTCGGAAATTTGTGTCGTATAGGGAGGCGAGGTAGGAGGAACGCCGTATTTGTAGGCGCACGAGCCCGAATGGTTGTCCATGGCTATCAAACCGTTTGTACCGGGCCAAACCGTATTGTACTGTTTACCAAAGAAAGAGAACGTGAACGGCAAGGGGACGGCACTCAGCCAGTTATCGTCCGAGCTGGCATTAATGCTGGTTCCCTGGGTGAACTCAAAGATATGGGAGTCAAAAGGAATGGACTCCACCTTGTAGTCATTGGTGTATTGCCCGGTAGAAATGACCGACGCTTGCAGTACCACGAAGGGATTTTCGCAGTCCCATACGATGGTCTTAGTGTCAGGGTCGAAAACATCCTCATAAGCTTCCAACGGGCTGTTGGTGATGTTCGGACATGGGTTTCCGTCCTCTGACTCAAACAGTTCAGGCACACACGTAATCAACGCACGCCATCCAGCCTTCGAGACATCGCCTGTGGAACCCACATAGACAAAGGTCAGGGTATTGCCTGTGGAAAAGAGTATGGGTGGCTTGTTTCCTGTAGAGGCATCCAGGGTGGAAGTGCAGAACTGACCTATCAACCTGCGATTCGGGTCATAATACTGACCATCGTAAATTTTCAGCACACCATTGACGGAAAACTGGGTGAATTCGCACTTTATGTGCGTACCCACAGGAGAGATAAACTCGGTATAGTTGGTTCCGCTTGAATTTTCGTTATTTTGCTGAATATTATTTCCAGAACCACCGCTGTCATAGAATTCCGCATAACAAGTGATGGCACTTTGAACTCCGCCGTTCCCGAAATTGTAAATCACCGGCGTTGTGTCGTAAGCGTACACCTGCGCCCACCATCCATCACGCAAGCCTTCGATATCCTCATTATCCGTATGCAGGACAAACGTCATGGAACGATTTGTCCCTTGAATTTCACCTGGAGAGCGGACAAAGTTATAATAGCCCACCAATGGCGAATTGCAGTCTGGCCCGTCAAAGATATACAACGTGTCGCCCGGCCCCATCACAAAAGACCGGAACAAGATGTACATCACCGTCCCGCTGACATTGGTACGCAATGTCATGGTATCGCGAATGTTTTGCCCATAGTAACCCGATTCCGGATCCGTCTCGGACCCACCGGGATCGTAGAAGTCACGGGGAGAGTCATCAATGTTACCCACTGTAACTCCGTTCTGCATGATAATAACCTGTGCACCAGCGTTCTGAGAGAATAGAAAAAGAAACATGAACAGGCTAATGCAACACAATAATTTTCTCATATTTCAGTATATTTTTTTCAGTTAACGAAAAACTTACGGTGATTGTTACATTTTTTTTTGACTTCCCGCCATAAAAATGCAACGTCCAAAACTCACAGATTTATGTTTAACTGTAATTCCGTAAGCTGTTTTCGATTTTAACTGTTGACAAATAATCAAGTTATTGTTAATGAATAAATTAGCGACAACTCGTTGCTCATGTGCTTTTCACCTGCCTTTGCGATTGCTTACTTCTACAAACGACAATCGGTGAGAAACATTGCTGCAAAAAAGTCTGCAAATATACAAAATAAAAGGAGCAAAATCAAGAGTTTCGGCGGATTTTTTTTCAACAGCTATTAATTTCGTTCATCCGGACTTGCCGAATTGGTTCACAAGTATCTGGCAATCAATTTGCCAAGCTCAAAATATTCTTATTCCAATGTCATTGGGAATCTCACGTCCGTCTTCGTCTGAGGCGCCAAGATCCTGGAGGATGAGAACTTTTTCCGTCCGGAAGCTTTCAAGAAACCCCTGACCACTGCTTCTGTATCACCCAAGAAAGCCTTCACCCTTACTTCACCTTGCCTTCACCCATACTATAGATATACTCTACCCTTACTCAAGAGTATATCTAGAGTAAGCCTATAAGCAATCTATAGGCAATCTAAGAATCAGCCAGCCACCGCATCACCTCCACTATCTGTGGTTCATCATAGGTCTTGGCAAGCGCAGTGAGAATTTCTTTTGGGTTGCGGCCCTGCTGCTTGAGCATTTTGACACGATCGGCAATCTCCTCGAAATCCTTGTTGCGAACTCGCAAGACCTCGCGGCGGCGGCAAACATCACATCCACCACAAGGGGTACTGTCCCACTCTCCGAAATACTGCAGCAGAAGCTGGCTCCGGCACACATTGTCGGTTCTCACGTAATTCTCTACTGCCGCCAACCGCTCTGCCGCCTTCTCCTTGCGGAAATCATATATTTTTTTGTCGAAATAGAGATACTTCTCGTCAACCCTGTCTTTCAGGAAGACAATCAATGGAATGTTGCTTTGTGGCTGATATGCAATCACCTTTTCACTTCTCAACACTTTAAGATTCTCCACTACAGCTTCTTCCGTTGTTTCCAAACGAGAGGCCAACAACTTCTCGTCTATACTGGTGAATTGGGAGAACACCCCCGCATAGGATCGCAGAATGGTGGTGACAAGAGGCTCCATATCGGGTCTTTCCTTATAATATTTGATCAGATGGTCGCCTGGTATCCGAAACTGCAGTTCTGATTTTTCGCGAAGGTGTTCGGAGACCAGAATCGCCCCGACATTGTTGAGCAGTTTCAGTGCATTGAAATACTGGGTGGCGTTCATCCTGACGTTACGGGCATGTTCGTCCATGGAAAAGGGAAAGGCCTTTCCGGCACCGGAACCGAGTTCGATGCGGAACGACTGGCAGAGCTCGCGGTAGACCTCGCGCACGCGGTCGGGTTCGGGAAAGGAGAATGTGAAGTTGCGCTTGAGCTGGGCCACATCGTTGTTGTCATAGAGGAGGATGGCCACAGCAGGCTGTTCGTCTCGTCCCCCGCGTCCGGCCTCCTGAAAGTAGGCCTCGAGGGTGTCGGGCAGGTCGAGGTGGACGACAAAGCGGACATCGGGCTTGTCGATGCCCATCCCGAAGGCGTTGGTGGCGACCATCACGCGGGTCTCCCCTTTCATCCAGCTCTGCTGCCGGCGGTCGCGCTCGCGAGGGTCAAGGCCGGCATGGTAGTGGTCGGCGGAAATGCCGTGGCCGCGCAGGAACTCGGCGGTCTCGGCAGTTTTGCGGCGGTTGCGTACATAGACAATACCTGAGCCGGGGTAACGGTCCATGATTCGCAGCATCCGGCTGTTTTTATCCTCCTCATAGACCACAAAGTAGGTGAGGTTAGTGCGTTTGAAGCTTTTCTGGAAGACGTTCTCGGTTTTGAAACCGAGCCTGAACTGGATGTCCTTGACCACCTCCGGAGTGGCGGTGGCGGTGAGGGCAAGCACGGGGACGGCTGGGAAGAGTTTGCGGATCTCGGCAATTTCAAGGTAGGGCGGCCGAAAGTCGTAGCCCCACTGCGAAATGCAGTGGGCTTCGTCAACCGCAATCAGGGATACAGGCATGCGAGCGAAATTGACCCGGAAAGCCTCGGTCTGCAACCGTTCGGGGGAAACGTAGAGAAAGCGGTACTCAGGGTCGAAGAGGCAGTTGTCAATAGCTGCCTGGACCTCCGACTGGCGCATGCCAGAGTAGATGGCGGCGGCCTTGACGCGGCGGGCGCGAAGGTGTTCCACCTGGTCCTTCATGAGGGCGATGAGCGGGGAGACGACGACACAGAGACCACCCATGACGAGCGCCGGCACCTGGAAACAGACTGACTTCCCGCCACCCGTGGGCAACAGCGCGAGAGTGTCGCGCCCCTCCATCACCGACAGGATGATCTCCTCCTGCAGGGGGCGGAAGCTGTCGTAGCCCCAGTGCCGCTTCAGCGCGGCGCGGGCCCGCGTCCGTAAGTCGTTTTCTGCATCCATTTGCCCGAAACATATACAATCGGCAAAAGTACAACATTCCCCGATGCCCTGCACCTAAAAACGAAAATATTTTTCACTTGCCTCCCCTATTCCTGATGCCTCCTGTCAATCTCCTCCTGTATCTTCGCGGCCAATTCGTAGTTTTCATCGTCAATGGCGGCCTGAAGCAGATCCTTGAGTTCGGACAGGGACATGGTTTCCCATTCAGTGGCGGCGTGCGGAGTCCGGGAAGGGGCGGCGGGATGCCCTGTCTCGGACAGGAGGCCTATGCCATAGTCCGAAAACCTCTGCGCGACCTGTTTATGCTCCTCAAAGAGCACTTTCTTGAAATAGAGCGGCACGGAGGCATGGAGGGCGATGGCCACGGCATCCGACGGGCGGGCGTCAACCTCAAAGAATTCGCCTGTAGGGGTCTGGATAACGATAGAAGCGTAGTAGATGCCCTGCCCGTAACTGTCTATAGAGACGAACTCGATATGGTAATCGGGAATGAAGGCGGGGAAAAGGTCCGCGAAGAGAGTATGGGTAAGCGGGCGCTTCGGCAACCTGCCGTGAATCTCGCCAAGGATAGCGCGTGCCTCGTTCAGCCCGATGATAATGGGCACGTACAAGCTCGGATGGAAGCGGTCCACCAATATCAGGGAGAAAGCCTCGCTCGCCTGCGTCGCCGCACGCACATCCAGCACATCCACTTCTATGTATTCTTCGTTGTTGACTCGCATTGTTTTTGGATGATTGTAAGTGGAGACGCAAAATTTTGCGTCTCCACGGTTGCCTGATCCTTATTACCTATTGCCTAAAATACGCCACCGCATTGGCGAAGATATCCTGTACCTTGTCGCCTGCGATGTTCTTGTAGAGATTCTCCCCTTTGCGTTCGCTATGCCCCATCTTTCCGAGAATGAGACCGTTATCGGAGACAATACCCTCGATAGCGTAGAAAGAGCCGTTCGGGTTGTCTTCGGGATCCATGCTCTCCCGACCGTTTTCGTCACAATACTGGAACGCCACCTGCCCGTTCTCGAAAAGGCTCTTGGCCATCGATTCCGACACCACAAACTTGCCCTCGCCATGGCTGACGGCAATCTGGTGGACATCGCCCTCGCGGAACGAGCTAAGCCACGGGGAGTTGGTGCTGCATACGCGGGTGCGGACAATGCGCGATACGTGACGGTTGATGTTGTTGCGGTAGAGCGTCGGGGATTCAGCCATGACCTCACCCAGCTTAGCGTATGGCAGCAAACCGGACTTCACCAGCGCTTGGAAGCCGTTGCAAATGCCGAGTATCAGGCATCTGCGCGACAGCAAATCATTAACGGCCTGCTTGACTTTCTGGTTGTTGAGCACATTGGCGATAAACTTGCCGCTTCCGTCGGGCTCGTCGCCGAGGCTGAAGCCGCCGGAAAGCACAAGAATCTGCGACTCGCGAATGGCTGCGGCCAGCTCGTCGATAGACTGCTCTATAGCCGCCTCATCCAGATTCTTGAACACCAGGATACGGGTTTCCGCACCAGCATCCTCAAAAGCTTTCGCCGTGTCGTAGTCGCAGTTGGTGCCGGGAAAGACAGGGAGAATCACTTTCGGCTTGCTGACTTTCTCAGCAGGGTCGCAAACGTGCATCTTCGTGTTGCGGGCGAACTCCGCGCCTACGGAAGCCGTCTCGTTCGGGGCGGTCTGCGGGTAGAGTTTGGCATAATGGCCACGCCACGCCGACAGCAACGCCGCCTTGTCGAGTTTCTCGCCGTTCACGGAAATCGTTTCGGACACGCGGCCCAACTCAACGGCAAACGGGACGTCTAACCGCTCGGTAGTTTCGATAATGAAGCTGCCATAACGGTAATTGAAGAGATTCTTGTCGGTCTGAATGTCGAAACCCAGGTCATTGCCGAAACTCATCTTGGCCAAAGCCTCCGCAATGCCGCCGAACTGGAGGGCGAAAGCCGAGACGATGGTCTTAGCCTTGATGTTGGTGTGGAGATAGGAGAATATTTCCTCTGTGAGGCCGACATCCGGCATTCCGTTCCGCAACGGGTTTTCAACCAGATAAATATAATTGTCTTTTTGTTTAAATTCAGGGGAGATGATGTGAGATGCGTCCTGGGTGGTGATGGCGAAAGAGACGATGGTGGGTGGCACATGCAAATCCTTGAAGGTGCCGCTCATGGAATCCTTGCCGCCGAGAGAGGCGAGTCCGAAGGCTTTCTGCATCCGGAAGGCCCCGAGTAGTGCTGCGAGGGGCTTGCCCCAGCGGGTCTCGTCCTTGCCCAACTTCTCGAAATATTCCTGGAACGTGAAGCGGATCTTGTGGTGGTCGCCGCCCGCAGCCACGATCTTCGACATGGCCTCCACGACTGCGATGACACCGGCGTGATAGGGCGACTGGACGGCGATGTACGGATTATAGCCGAACGCCATGATGGAGGTGGTGTTGGTGTGACCATGGAGTACTGGCAGTTTCTGTGCGCTCACTTGCGACTCCGTCAGTTGGAATTTTCCGCCGAAAGGCATCAGCACTGTGGAGGCGCCTATGGTGGCGTCGAACATCTCGACGAGCCCCTTCTGGGAGGCCACATTCGGGTTGGTGAGGCAGCTGGTCCATTTCTCCTGCATGGTGTCCCCTTGTATGTTGATGGATTCAACCAATTCGCCTGGAACCGGGGCGATGTGCGCCGTCACTTGCTGACGGACCCCGTTGGTATTGATAAAGTCGCGGCTGAGATCTACGATGGTCTTGCCGCGCCAGGTCATAATCAGGCGGTTTTCGCTGGTGACCTTGGCGATGACGTTGGCTTCGAGGTTCTCCTCGCGGCAGTATTGGAAAAAGGCCTCGACATCTTCAGGGGCGACCACCACGCTCATGCGTTCCTGTGACTCGCTTATGGCAATTTCGGTGCCGTTCAGGCCTTTGTACTTTGTGCGTACGGTGTCGAGGTCGATGACCAGGCCGTCGGCGAGTTCACCGATGGCCACGCTGACCCCGCCCGCGCCGAAGTCGTTGGATTTCTTGATGAGCCTGGTCACTTCAGGGCGACGGAAGAGGTGCTGGATTTTGCGTTCCTCGGGGGCGTTGCCTTTCTGGACCTCAGCGGCGCAGGTGTCGAGCGACTTTTCGTTGTGTTCCTTCGAGGAGCCGGTGGCGCCGCCGATGCCGTCGCGGCCGGTGCGACCTCCGAACATGATGACAATATCGCCAGGCTGCGGCCGTTCGCGGCGCACCTGGCATTCAGGGACAGCCCCCACTACCGCGCCGATTTCGAGGCGCTTCGCCTGATAGTCGGGATGGTAAATCTCGCGGACATGCGTGGTGGCCAGTCCAATTTGGTTGCCATAGGAAGAGTAGCCTGCTGCTGCGGTCTTGGAAATCACCGACTGCGGGAGCTTGCCGGGCAGCGTTGCGGAGAGCGGGGCGTTGATGTCGCCTGCTCCGGTCACACGCATCGCCTGGTAAACATAGCTACGGCCGCTCAGGGGGTCGCGGATGGCGCCGCCCACACAGGTGGCCGCCCCGCCGAAAGGCTCAATCTCCGTCGGGTGGTTATGCGTCTCATTCTTGTACATCAGCAGCCAGTCCTCCTCCTTTCCGTCAACATCCACCTTCACTCGGATGCTGCAGGCGTTGTTCTCTTCGGAGATTTCCTTGTCGTTGAGGTTGCCCCGCTTGTACTCGTACTTCCCGTTGATGGAGGCCAGGTCCATCAACGTCACCGGACGGTCCGTCCCTTTGCCGTAAAGTTCATCGCGGACGGCAAGGTATTCGCGCAACGCCTCCTCAATCTGATCCTTATACATGTTATGGTCACCATCGACTTGTATGTCGGTGATGGCAGTCTCAAAGGTAGTGTGACGGCAGTGGTCGCTCCAGTAAGTGTCAAGCAGCTTGATCTCCGTATCGGAAGGGTCGCGTTTCTCTTCGTTGGCAAAATAATGTTGGATGAACTTCAGGTCCTCCAACGACATGGCCAACCCCATCTTCGCATGGAACTCGCACAACCGGTCGTCGGACCATCCCCGGAATCCCTCATAGACAGGAACATCCTGAACTTCAGGATTCTCCGTCAGTTCCAGCTTGGACATGTCCTTTTCGCGGGCTTCCACCTCGTTGATGCAGAATTTCTTGACCTTCAGCCACTGTTCTTCGGTCAGCTCGCCATCGATGACGTAGAGGTTGGCACTTTTGATGACAGCCTCCGTTTTGGGGTCGAGAAGCCTGAGACACTGCATGGCGCTGTCGGCACGCTGGTCGAACTGTCCGGGCAGGAACTCCACGGCGAAGTACTTCAGCCCGTCGAGCGCGAACTCATGGTACACATTGTCAGTCACCGGCTCGGAGAAAATCACGTCTTCCGCTTTCTCGAGCAAGTCCCCGTCAACATTGAAGACATCATAGACCTTTAAATGGCGAAGGTTCGTGATATTGAGGTTAAAATTCTGGTTCAAAGTGGCTTTCAGGCTATCGGCCTCGACTTGAAAGCCCCGTTTCTTCTCTATAAAAATACGAGCGTCACGCATAATCGTTATATTCTAAAAAAACGCCGCAAAGATACAATTTTTTAGGGTCAGGAATCTCCAATTCCTAATTCCAAACTCCCGACCGGTGTCAGAAGAGGGACAGCAGGACATACAGCCAGTGGGCGGAAATGCCGGCGAGAAGGCCTCCGACGGTGTGGGAGATGATGGCTTTGGAGATGAGCTGGCGGTATCCGAGCGAGTCGAGCATTCCGGTATGAGTGCTCAGGAAGCCGCTCCAGCACATGCCCATGGCGGTGAAGACGGCGATGGCGTTGTTGTCGATAAGGCCGGACGCATCGAAGGCGGGCACCAGGCCAATGGCTGCGCCCACTGCGCCGAGGGCCGTGATTGGGAAGGCGATGAGCTCTGGGTGGACGAAACCGAAGAGCCATTTGAAGACAAAGTCAATCTTGGAGGCCAGCCACGGGAGCACGGGGACCCCCTCGTATGCGGCGCCAGTGTATCCGCCGTCCGCGGATGAGCCGAAAGTCACCATCATCACAATTGTGGAGATGATGAGCACGCCAGGAATGATGGAGAGGCCGATTTCGACACCGCTCTTGCCGCCGTCAAGCATGGCGTTGAGCGTGCGCAGGAAAGGCCCGCGTTTCTCATCCTCCAACGTCTTGCCGGCGGGCTGCAGGTCAGGGTTGTAGCCGGGATCCAAATGCGTGGCCGGCATCGGGGAGTCCAGTTCCGGATAGGCTTTCAAGGTCAGTTTCTGCATCATGCGCGTACTGACGATACTGCCGATGAACGCGCCGGCAAGCCCCACCAACGCGCCGTAGCCGTAGCCGCGGCCCGTCATGAAGGCCACCACCACCAACCCCATGCCGAACGAGGTGCCGAAGTTGGTCAGCGAGGCAATCTGGTACTGTTTGAAATAACTCGCGAACGTCTTATCCTTCGACAACGTGATGATTGCCGGGTTGTCACTCAGGAAAGTCATCACCGCGCCGAGGGAGGCCACGCCCGGAAGGTTGTAGAGCGGCTTCATCAACGGCTTGAGCAGCTTCTCCAGCAGCACCACGACCCCGAACTCCACAAACAGCTTGCTGATGGCACCGGTCATCACTGTGATGGCCATAATGTAGAACACCGTGTCAATCAACAGCTTGTATGCCGTGTTCATAAAAGTGTTCAACATGTTCGGCAAAGTCATCTTCACGGAAAGTCCAATGAAGAAACCGAAGAAAATCACCAAAAAGATAATCAGCTCGCCAGTGCGGCTGTAGGCCCTCCGAAGATAGCCCATGACATTGTTGCGCGAAATCCGCGATATGCTATGCAGGATGTTGTTCGGTTTGAAATGGAATATCGGCATGTTATTGGTTATTGGTTATTGGTTATTGGTTATAGAGGCCAAAACCTAACGTTATTTCAATTTTTCAGGCAAGAATTTCATGAAGTCGAGGCGCCAGGAGACGCCGACGTTGGCGGTGAGAGTCATGTCGTGGGATCCGTGGTCACCATCGATGCCCATAGGAAGGGTCTTCACGCTGTTGGCCACGAATGCATGGACGCGCAGGTCGGGATAGACGCGCGGACGGTATTCCACACCGAGACCGTAGAAGCAGTGCGCGAGGTCGTTGGGCATCACCATATCCACATCTACGTGGTCGCCATAGTAATATCCGGCGGTATTCTGCTCGTAACCGCCCTTGGCGAAGAGGTTCACACTCGGCGAGACGTGCCAGTCCACGCGGCTCACCAAGGAGAAGTCTTCGAAGAAGTTATCAAATCCGGCGGCACGGTTAGTCCAATCGAGATAAATGGACCATTTCGGGAATCTGAGTTGGTTGCCCAAGGCGATGTAGTTGATGAACTTGCCGCGCTGATACTCCATCATGTTGACGGAATAGAGGGTGTGGAACGGCCCGTAGTCGCCCGCCCAGTAGAGGTTGTAGGAGAGCAGACCGCTTTTCCAAGTGTTGCCGCCGTACTTCACGTAGGGCGAGTTGGCCACTTGGAGGACGACCTTGTTCTTACCGCTCTTGTCGGTGTAAATGGCGGAAGCGCCGATGTGGAAGCAGGGAATCGCCCCCCAGTAGTGGGTGTAGTAATAGACGTCGATGGGCGGGGCATCGTACTCGTAGCCGCCCACGTAGAGGGCCTCCTTGCCCAGACGCAGCGCCCAATTGTCGTTGAAACGGTACTGGATGTAGAGGAAGTCGGTGTTGTCGAAGAAGTTGACGGTGCCGGCATGAGGGATGATGCGCTGGCGGATGAAATAGGAGATATGGTCGCCGACCTCGCCGCCGAGCAGCAAGTTGAAGTAGTCGCCGTGGAAGCCGTAGTTGTGCTGCGTGGCTTCCCCGTGAGGCGGAGCCCCAAGAGGTGAACTGTACCCCCATTCATCGTGTTCGTAGTTATATTCGAAGGCCGCGCGGGCCTCCAAATGGAAGGTCGTGAACTTATGCTTGAAGTTCGGATTCACGGCTTTCCGCTCCTTCTTTTTCTTCTCTTTTTTGGTGCCATCCTCCTGCGAAACGGCGGAAAACGGCAGCAAAATGCACAAAATCAACCCTAAAATCAAATGTAACTTTCTCACAATCTGTAATTTAATAATCCTTCATTTGAAAGCGCAAAGATACATTTTTTTGGAAAAAAGGCAACAACTGCGTAATGACAACTTACAGACAGTTACCGCCTCGAAGAGACGACACGCACGCAGTGCAAGTAACACCATACAAGCGAAGCGCAGTGTGGTGTGTCATGTGAAGCGCAGTGTGCCGGCATCCACGACTGCCTACATCGCCCAAACCAGCAATCCGCCGCAGATAATCAGTCCGGTGACGGCCAGGTCGATGAGGCAGAACCCCATGATGTCCTTGGCGTTGAGCTTGGCGATGGCCAAGGCGGGCAATGCCCAGAAGGGCTGGATGAGGTTGGTCCACGCGTCGCCCCAGGCGATGGCGATGCCGGTGAGGCCCGGATCGACGCCGAGGTCCGCTCCTGCCGTGAAGAAGACCGGCGCCTGGATGGCCCAATGGCCGCCGCCCGAAGGCACGAACAGGTTGAGGACCGCTGCGCACAGGAAGGTCAGCAGCGGGAAGGTCGTCGGCGTGGAGATGCCGATGCAGGCGTCGCTGATGACTGTGCCGTAGCAGATGCCGGACTCCCCGACACCCGTGATGATGCCCATGATGCCCGCATAGAACGGAAACTGCAGGATGATGCCCGCCGCGCTGCCCGCCGACTTCGTGAAAGCGCGGACATACCGCGCCGGCGTGCCGTGAAACAGGATGCCCGTGAACAGGAACAGCATGATGACCGCGTTGAGGTCCAGCGAACCGCCACGCACAAATAGCTTGATAATCAAGAAGCTGAAGCCTAAAAGCGCGACCACACCCGAGATGATGTGGCTCTGTTCCAACCGGGCTGCCGGGGACTTGTCCTCCTTCGCGGGAGCCTCCTCCGGCTCGTAGAGCAACTGTGGATCCACCGTGACCACCTGCTCGCCTTTGGGGTGCATCAGCGTGTTGATGGCGGTGATGGCGATGATGACGAGCGCCACGATGACGAGATTCTGCGGGGCGAACAGAGTGGAAGAGACGCTGACGGGCTCGGTAAGGGCACCGTTGGTGGCTTTGGTGAGTGCCTCTCCGGCCGTGGCCATGGTCAGCGGGATGGAACCGGAGAGACCGGCGTGCCACACCACGAAGCCGCTGTAGGCCGAGGCAATCAGCAGTCGGTAATCGACCCCTTTGCAGTCGCGGGCAATCTCCTTGGCGAGAATCACCCCCACGATGAGCCCGAAACCCCAGTTGATCCAGCAGGCGACGGCGGAGACGAGCGTCACCGTGGCGATGGCGGCGGCAGGTGTTTTCGGCAACGCGGCAATCTTGCGGATGCCCTTCTTGATAGCGGGCGCCCCGGCGAAGGTCGCGCCGCAGACCAGGATCAGCGACATCTGCATGGAGAAGGCCAACAGTCCCCACACGCCGTTGCCCCAGTGCTCGACCACCTCCACGGGGGTCTGGTGGCATACCGGCATGGCGGTGAGCGCCGCTATGAGGGTGAGTAATATGGCCAGAACAAACGGCTCCGGCAGGTATTTTTGTACTAAATTGACGCAGAAATTGATGATTTTCATTTGGATTAATGGATTAGGTTAATGGGTTTAGGGGGTTAGGAGGGGATTTTATGGCGAAGTTTCATGAAGGGTTTTTCGACGAGAACATGAAGGAGGTATCCGGCGATGAGGACGAGCATCCAGCAAAGGAAATATCCCCAAACGCCAGGTCGGTGGAACGTGTCGGAATATTGTGCTGCGATAAGTTGTGCAACCATGAGATTAGTCAAGAACAAGCTGTAAGGCAGCACACTGAGGTGTGATACGATTCCGCCGAAAGCATTTTTGACGGAACGCATTCGGCACAAGAGAGGCAGCCAAAGGGCAATGGAGACCGGCAACAAAGTGGAATAGACCACTCTGGAGTAAAAGGTGTGGACAGGACTCTTGACGGCACAGAGGAACGCCAGCGGTGTATCATTCAGCAGGAAAAAAATATGTCCGTGAATAACACAGAGGATGGCGAGAGCCCTCAACAGGTCCAACCCGAAAATCCGCCAGCGGTCAACTTCAATTCCTAACATTTGCTTCTATTTTTCACTTGACTTTTGACGATTCCCTTTCCTTTTTCCCCCTAACCATTTTGACTCCAGACAACCAACCGCATACGGTCGGCAGAAACTTGCGCAACGACAGATAGGCCAACACGGAGAACACGATGACGATGGCGGCGTTCAGCAGGTGGACAGCACAGAAGGCGAGGCTTCCGGCATCGTGCGACAGCAGCCAGTTGGCCGACAGCTTGGTCAGCGGGCGAGCGACCATGCTGTGGAAAGCGAAAACGAAGAAGACAGGTTCCGCGAGGCCGCGCCAGTCGGTGGAGGGGCGGCGAGCGACCACCCGTTCGGCGAGTTGCGCCACGAGCAGCATCCCGGCGAGGTTACGCACGAATGTGACGGCCGCGAAGCCCCATTCCGGCACAAGGCCGGGCACCGTGACCAGGACGGAGGCGGCCACATAGAAGGGCAGCGGATACCAAAGCGGCTTGCGCAACAGTCCAGACAGCGACGGCAACCAGACATTCAGCCAAATGCCAATCATGAAGCATGCGATTTCAGACTCAAAGCCCAACTGGTGTGGAATACACCCTATCAGCAGCGGAATCAGCAGCGTGGCCTTGTGCCATCTGAGAATGGCGAAGTAAAGCGGGGTAAGCAGCGCGATGGCCATCAGGTCGCGCAGAAACCACAGCGGGCCGTCGATGGGGCCGGAGTTGAACCCCTCACCCCTGATGCAACAATAGGCCTTCAGCACATCCGCAAGCGTCATCTCCTGCAGAGGCGGGATATCGCCCAGCACGGCGGGAAGCACCAGTCCCACCAGCCCGTAGAACAGCAGGAAAAGGGTATTCCAAAGCAGGTACGGAGCCACCCATGTCCTCAGGCGGCGCCGGCATTTCACGGTGAAGGCCTGCCAGGAGAAACCGCCGTCCGAAGCCACGAACAAGTATCCGGAAATAAGGAAGAAGAGCGGGCTGGCGAGCCAGACCACATTGCCGGCCCATCGGTAGAGATTGCCGTAAACGGTGCCTGAACAACCCGTGTCCGCCACCAGGTTGGTGTGAATCACCACAATGAGCGCCATCAGCGCCCAACGCAGCAGGCCGATGGTCTGGCTGGCCAAATCATCAGGATATCGGGTCTGTACGTCGAACCTTTTCATTCCGCGGCAAAAATATACATTTTCCACGAATCCCCGGCATCATCCCAAACATTCTGAACTCCAAACTTAAAAAATGTTATCTTTGCACCTTGGAAAAAAAGTGTCATCAAAAACATCAAAAATATGAGAAAACCGTTATTCTTAACCCTGTTATTGTCCTTGATCCTCAGCTTCGCGCGCGCCGACGGCGGCATGTGGATCCCCCTTTATCTCAGTCAGAACGAGGCTGAGATGCAGCAGCTCGGCTTCCACCTCACGGCCGACGACATCTACAGCATCAACCACAACAGTATGAAGGACGCCATCGTCCTTTTCGGCAGTGGTTGCACCGCCGAGCTCATCTCCTCCAAGGGGCTGCTGCTCACCAACCACCACTGCGGCTATTCGTATGTGCAGTCGCACAGCACCATGGAGCACAACTACCTCCGCGACGGCTTCTGGGCCCGGAACATGCAGGAGGAAATCCCCATGGAGGGTCTCACCGTCACCTTCCTCGTCTATATGGAGGATGTCACCGGGCAGGTTTTGGCCGGCGTGACCGACCAGGACAAGGAGTCCGACCGCCAGGCGAAAATCAAGGAGAACATCGCCAAAGTGACGAAGAAGGCCACCGAAGGCACCGGCTACAAGGCGCAGATCAAGCCGTTCTACTATGGCAACCAGTACTTCATGTTCGTCACGGAGACCTACAATGACATCCGTTTGGTGGGCGTCCCGCCGGAGAGCATCGGCAAGTTCGGCGGCGACAGCGACAACTGGATGTGGCCGCGCCACACCGGCGACTTCTCGCTCTACCGCATCTACACCGGCAAGGACGGCAAGCCCGCCGCCTACAGCAAGGACAACGTCCCGATGAAGCCGAAGCAGTACTTCCCGGTCTCCATCAAGGGCGTGCAGGAGAACGACTTCACGTTGGTGTTCGGCTACCCCGGCTCCACGCGCCAGTTCCTCATCTCCGACGGCGTGAACGCGGTGACCAACATCCAGAACCCCATTGCCATCCAGGCGCGCACCATCCGCTTGGACGCCATGAAGAAGCAGATGAACCTCGACCCGCGCATCCGCCTCATGTACTCCGCCAAGGCCAACGGCATCTCCAACGGATGGAAGAAGTGGCAGGGCGAGAGCAAGGGCATCCGCGAGTGCGACGTCATCGGCAAAAAGCAGGCCCAGGAGCGGGAGTTCCAGCAGTGGGTGAACGCCGACCCGCAGCGCAAGGCGCAGTACGGCACCCTGCTGCAGGACATGAAGAAGGTCTATGCCGGCTACAACAACAACCTGCAGATGGTGACCTACATCAACGAGTGCCTCTTCGGCGTGGAGCTGATGGAGGAGGTCGTCTATCCCTACATGAGCAAGCTCTACGGGGCGGAGAACATCCCGGACGCCACCCGCGCCAAGATGCGCGACGCCGACCAGAGTTTCCGTGCCGAGTATTTCGACGTGATTGACAAAGAGTGCTTTGTGGAGCTGATGACCTACTACTTCACCACGGAGAAAGCGGAGAACATCCCCGCCGCGCTGAAGAAATACGTGCAGAGCGAGCCGGTGGTGCGCCAGATGATGACGGCGTTGTGGGACAACAGCGCGAAGAAGGCCCCTTATTTCCAGGACGCCGCGAAATACCAGGACTTCATCGCCAAGGCCACCCCGAAACAGATTGCCAAGACTTCCGGGAACGAGATGATCGCGCTCTACAACGCCCTGTTCGACACCTACCGCACGGCCGTGACGAGATACCGCGCCGAATCCAACCAGTTGGACGAGTATTACCGCATCTACGTCAAAGCGCTGATGGAGAAGGACAAGGACAGAGTCTTCTATCCCGACGCCAACCTCACGATGCGCGTCACCTACGGGCAGGTGAAGGGTTTCCAGCCGGCGGACGGCACCGACTATGTCTATTACACCACTTTGGACGGCATCATGGAGAAGGAAGACCCCGATGTGTATGACTACCAGGTGCATCCGAAGCTGAAAGAGCTGTGGCAGAAGAAGGACTACGGCCGCTACGCCGACAAGAACGGCAAGCTGCCGGTGGCCTTCATTGCCAGCAACCACACCACGGGCGGCAACTCCGGCAGCCCGGTCATCAACGGCTACGGCCAGCTCATCGGCACCAACTTCGACCGCGTGTGGGAGGGCACCATGAGCGACATCTGGTACGACGTCGATCGCTGCCGCAACATCAGCCTCGACGCCCGCTACTTCCTCTTCATCGTCGATAAGTTCGCCGGCGCGAAAAACATCGTCGATGAAATCGACGTGATCGAATAGGAGCACGAAACATTGTGATCGAGGGTGAACCCGTCTATGACACCCTTTGCGTACACGACACGCTCTACCGCCACGACACCATCACGCTCGAAGACCACCTCCGGAACCCGGCCCCGGCAAACAAAATCCATCCGCAAACTGTCACCTTTTTGATAAATCCCGTCTTTGATAGTAAACAGGAAAAACTTTCGAGTGTCTTTCTGGGGGCGTTTCGATGCTTCGACCAACTCTATGGAAACTTGGGGCGCATCCTGTTTTGGGAGTTGAGTTTGTCTTGAAAAGGCCTAAACTCTCTTTTCAAATAGACTTCAGGGCAGGTTATTGTTCCCTTCTGAAATCTGCAAATGCAAAGCCACCTCGAACCAGCTTGGACAACAATCCGTTATGGCTGTTCTGTTATACGGGGATGCCGGATCGCGGGGGTCGCGACGCGGGGAAAGTCCGCGGGTGGGG
>CAMHNQ010000034.1 GCA_946186495.1 uncultured Bacteroidales bacterium | reverse complement strand
GTTGGTGCTACCAAACAGGAAGACGCGCATATTGTGGCCCTCGCGGTCGAACTTCTTGGTGTAGTTGCCGCCGAACATACCGAAAAGGTTGAGCGTCGACGCGTCGTTCATCATATCATACTGGTAGCTGCTTGCCTTCGGCAGATACACTTCGCGGCTGTGCCAGCGGTCGTTGTTCGAGGTGGAGTGGCTCAGGTTGAAGTTGCTCCAGAAACTTATGTCGCTCATACTGTCGATGTCGTAGCTCAGGTTGAGGCCGAAGCTTCCGCTCAGGTTGCGCCCCTCGCTCCACGAGCTGTCGACCTCGTACATCACGTCCTGCAGCGAGTCGAGGTTGCCGGCATAGAGGGGGTTGTCCTGCCGCGTGCGCCCCCAGCTCCACGAGTCGCTCTCGCTGGTGCTGTAGCGCATATTGGTGAAAATGTTGATGTTGAACCGCTCGTTGGCCCAGGTGTAGCTGAGCCAGGGGCTGACGTTGGGCTGCGTGGCGGCGTTGGCGCCAAAGCTGATGAAGTGGTTCTTCTTGATGTGGGCCGAGGTGATGATGTTGATGACCGCCTCGGCGTCGGTGGCGTACTTGGCCGACGGGTTGGTGATGGCTTCTATGCGCTCCAGGGCGTTGGCGGGAAGCGTCTGAAGGTAGGTCTTGAGGTTCTCCTCTGTGAGCTTGGAAGGCTTGTCGTTGATCCAGATCTCCACACTCGACACACCGCGCAGGGTAATGTTGCCCTCCACGTCAACCTCCACACCAGGAGCATTCTGCAGGGCATCCTCGGTGGTGCCCGTCTGAATGGAGGCATCCTCGCTGACGTTATAGACGAGCTTCTCGCCGTCCATGGCGTACAACGGCTTCTCCGCCTGGATGGTCACCTCCTCTAACGAAGTGGAGATGGGCATCAGTTTGAGGGTGCCGAGATTGGTGTTGTTCTTCACCTGGAACGGGATGTGCCTCGGAGTGTAGTTGAAGGCCCACACGCGAAGAAGGCACTTTCCCTGCGGGACGCCCTCTATCTCGAAATAGCCATTGGCATTCGCGGACGTTCCCTTGATGAGCGAGGAATCCTCGGCATCCAAAACAGCCACGTTGGCGTAGGCTAACGGTGTGGCGGCCACGGAATCGCGCAACAGCCCAACCACTTTGAACGTGGAACCCTCGCGTACTTTCTTCTTCGGCTTCACCTGCGGGGTCTGTTGCGGCATCTGCCCCTGGTTCCAGCCCCGATCCCCACCCATCGGAGGACGGCCGGGGTAGCCGCCGCCAGGCCTTCCGCCAGGATACCCGCCACCCGGATGCTGGGCCATGACACAAACTGCGGACAGCAACATGACCACCGCAACCATAAGCTTTCTCATTATACCCTTTTCGTTTCGTAACATCTTCTGTATCATTGTGATTATGTGATTCTAAAAGTAAAAAACAAAAACGTATTGACCTCTCATCTCCGCCATAGTTTAAACTTGCAGAGACCAAAACTAAAAATGCAGACTTCTTGTCCGAGTTTTTCTTTGGGTCTTAATCGAGCTTCAGCACCGCGAGGAAGGCTGACTGCGGCACCTCCACGTTGCCGATTTGACGCATACGTTTCTTGCCTTTCTTCTGTTTCTCCAACAGCTTGCGCTTACGCGTGATATCGCCACCGTAGCACTTGGCAGTCACATCCTTGCGCACCGCCTTCACCGTCTCACGGGCGATGATTTTGGACCCGATGGCAGCCTGGATGGCAATGTCGAACTGCTGGCGCGGGATCAGCTCCTTGAGCTTCTCGCAGATGCGGCGGCCGAACGGGTAGGCATTGTCAACGTGGATCAGCGCGGACAGGGCATCCACGGAGTCGCCGTTGAGCAAGATGTCAAGCTTCACGAGCTGCGCGGGCTTGTAGTCGGTGATGTGGTAGTCGAACGACGCGTAGCCCTTGGAGATGCTCTTCAGCTTGTCGTAGAAGTCGAAGACAATCTCTCCGAGAGGCATGTCGAACGTGAGTTCCACACGGTTGGCAGCCACATACATCTGGTTGAGCAGCACGCCGCGCTTGTCGATGCAGAGTTTGATGACCGGCCCGATGAAGTCGTCCTTCGTGATGATCTGCGCCCGTATGTAGGGCTCCTCCACGTGGTCGATCTCGTTGGGGGCGGGCATACCGGATGGGTTATAGACTTCCAGCCACTGTTTCTTGGTGGTCAGCACTTTATACGAAACGTTCGGCACTGTGGCAATCACGTCCTGGTCGAACTCGCGGTCCAAGCGTTCCTGGATGATCTCCATGTGCAGCAGTCCGAGGAAACCGCAACGGAATCCGAAGCCCAATGCCAAAGACGACTCAGGGACGAAGGTCAGGGAAGCGTCGTTGAGCTGCAGTTTCTCAAGGGAGGCACGGAGTTCCTCGTATTGGTCGGCCTCGGTGGGGTATATGCCGGCGAAGAGCATCGGCTTCACCTCCTGGAACCCCTCGATGGCGGTCTCGCAAGGGTTTTCGACGTGTGTGATGGTGTCGCCGACCTTCACTTCCGTGGAGGTCTTGATGCCGGTGATGAGGTAGCCGACGTCGCCGGCGGAAAGCACGTCTTTAGGCACACGGTCCATCTTGAGGATTCCGATCTCGTCGGCGTCGTACTCATGCTTGGTGGCGAAGAATTTCACCATTTCGTGGGTGCGGATGGTGCCGTTGAAGATGCGGAAGTAGGCGATGATGCCGCGGAAGGAGTTGAAGATGGAGTCGAAGATAAGGGCCTGCAGGGGGGCCTCGGGGTCGCCTTTCGGCGCGGGGATGCGCTCGATGATGGCTTCAAGGATTTGCTCCACGCCCTGCCCGGTCTTGCCGCTCGCCTCTATGATGTCCTCTACATCGCAGCCGATCAGATCGACAATCTGGTCTTTGACTTCATCAGGCATGGCTGCTGGCATGTCCATCTTGTTGATGACCGGGATGATTTCCAAATCGTTGTCGATAGCCTGGTATAAGTTGGAAATGGTCTGAGCCTGAACGCCTTGCGTGGCATCCACGAGTAGCAGCGCCCCTTCGCACGCGGCGATGGAACGGGAGACCTCGTAGGAGAAGTCCACGTGGCCGGGGGTGTCGATCAGGTTCAGGGTGTATTTCTCGCCTTTGTAGAGATACTCCATCTGGATGGCGTGGCTCTTGATAGTGATACCGCGCTCGCGTTCCAGGTCCATGTCGTCGAGTACCTGGTTCTGGAACTCGCGGTCGTTGACTGTCTTGGTGTATTGCAGTAGCCGATCGGCCAAAGTGCTCTTGCCGTGGTCGATGTGTGCGATGATGCAGAAGTTACGTATGTGGTTCATCTTTAATGGTTATGGGTTATAGGTTATGGGTTATGTTAGCCAATAGCCAATAGCCAGCAGCTAAAAGCCGAGCGTATGTCCCATCTTCGCCTGTTTGGTCTTGAGGTAGCTCTCGTTGATTTTGTTGGGCTTGATGATGATGGGGAGGGTTTCGGCGATGTGGATGCCGTGGGCGGAGAGGCCGACGCGCTTGGCGGGGTTGTTGGTGATGAGGCGGACGTTGGTGGCCTTGAGGTCGCGGAGGATCTGCGCCCCCACGCCATAGTCGCGCTCGTCGGCCTTGAAGCCGAGTTCGAGGTTGGCCTCTACGGTGTCGCGGCCGAGTTCCTGTAAGTGGTAGGCTCTCAGCTTGTTGATGAGGCCTATGCCACGACCTTCCTGGCTCATGTAGAGCACGAGGCCCTTGCCCTCTTTATCGACCATCTCCATGGCGCGGTGCAGTTGTTCGCCGCAGTCGCACTTGCAGGAGCCGAAGATGTCGCCGGTGGCGCAGGAGGAGTGCACGCGCACCATCACCGGTTCGCCGTCCTGCCACTCGCCCTTCTTGAGGGCCAGGTGGGTGGCGCCGTTGTTGAGCTGCGTGTAGGCAATCAGCTTGAAATCGCCCCATTGCGTGGGCAAGTTCACTTCCTGCTCGCGACGTATAAGCGTCTCTTTCTCAAGGCGGTAGGCTATCAGTTTCTCGATACTCGTGATGGTAATGCCGTATTCTTCGGCCACTTCCAACAGTTGCGGCAGGCGGGCCATGGTGCCGTCAGGGTTGATGATTTCGATGAGGGCGCCCACAGGCTCGAGGCCCGCGAGTTTCAGCAGATCGACGGTCCCCTCGGTGTGTCCGGCGCGGACCAGGACGCCACCGTCGCGTGCGCGCAGCGGGTTCACGTGGCCGGGACGGCCGAAGTCGGATGCCTTCATCGACTTGTCGGCCAGTGCGCGGATGGAGGCGGCGCGGTCGTGCATGGAGACCCCCGTGGTGCAGTCGTGGCCGAGCAGATCGACGGTGACGGTGAAGGGGGTCTCATGGATGGAGGTGTTGTTGGACACCTGCATCTCGAGGTCGAGCTCACGGCAGCGTTCGCTGGTCATGGGCACGCAGAGCACCCCGCGGCCGCGCGTAAGCATGAAATTGACCTTCCCGGCGTCAATATGTTGGGCGGCGATGATGAAATCGCCTTCGTTCTCACGTTCTTCGTCGTCCACCAGGATGACGAACTTCCCGGCCTTCAAATCCTCGATGGCCTTTTCAATAGACTGTAATTTGGACTCTTGCATATCTTTCATTTCGCTATTCTCCTAAAAATCGGCAAAGATACGATTTTTTTGGAAGCGGGGAACCATATTGAGCTACTCTTTGAGAACAAACACCTCGACATGTGTCAGAAAAGAACGCGTATGTTCAGGCGACCGCGCAATGGCCAACGCAGGGGAAGGAACACGGCTACGTATCCCCTTGGGAAACGTTGACACCGGTTTCAGATGTTCAAAACATGAAAGATACTGTCACGGTGCTGCAAGAACTTTCCGCCAGGATATGGCGCCGTGTAATCCATATTCAGCCAGTAGTCTCCATTGTCGTCAATATGATATTCGAAAACTCTATCATGATATTGAGAAAATAATTTTTCAATCAAATAGGAAGTGGTTTCTGCATTATCTTTTGAACCCAGATATAACTCTGGATATGCATGAGCAATTTCATTCTCGCAAGAAATGACAATTCGCGCTTTGGCTCCAACCGCTTGAATGCAGGCAGCCATCAGAATGGCATGGTCGTCACAATCCCCTGTGAACTGACCGTGCGATCGGTTTCGAATGGTTTCACTGGCTTTTGAATTATACTCAAACCCCCTGGGATCATCAACATATTTCCAATTTCCATAGATTGTTTTAAACACGGACATTGCATGTACAATTTGCCGCATGTCGTCGGAATACTGATATTTTCCAATGGTCGCAAACGGCTCCTCGGTAGTTTGCTGCACTGCAAAATTACGGACATCTGGATGGGTGTAATCTGCAGCTTCTTGTATGCTTTTGTATGGCAGTTTTGGAAGCAGATTATCAGGCAAGGGGGTGTTTTGCTGTTTCTTACCCTCATATTTGGCCAATTCTTTTTTATGTTTTCGGGCATGTTGATACACGGCATAGTCTTGGCCCAATTGTTTGAAACCATAGCCATTGCCTTTTACGGTCCCGATAGTCAGCAGCGTTAACATGATGGCAAACGCGGCAAGGTCAAACCACCATCTTATCCTTAAGACAGCACCGACACAGGTATACAGTAACATGAACTCCAAGAATCTGTCCCAGCCTTTCCAGTTAAAATCCGGGATGAGCTTGTACACAACTGGGAAAAGCGGAATAGTTATCAAAAGAGTGGCAACATAAAAGATGAGTTCTCTCCACCATGGACTTTCAGCTGTTTGTTCTTGGGTTTCTCCATACACCTCGATTTCCTTTGCGTTATTCACGGATTCGGGGACACCCAGCACCCCAATGGTGATGGTTCTGCTATAGTGTTTGCCATTAATAGCGGCCTTCAGCGTGACATGCGCTTCCCCCTTACTCGCACGGTTGATGCGGAACTTTTTGCAACCTGACAATCCGACCGCTTCGGTAAGTTGCCTGAATCCGTTGTCGATGGTGAGTTCCGTTGAGCCTTCACCTCCATTGCATCTCCACTTTATTTCAACAATTTCGCCCACGGCGACTTCCGTCTTGTCAACAGAAAAATCTATTCTCGGTTCCATGATAATTCTAACGATAGGGGTCCGTAACATTGATAACATTCATTACGCGAAAAGAATAATGCAATCGCTCACCCATTTTCTCCAGTTTATTTGCAATCTTCTTTTGCTTTTTCTCTATTGTTTCAACCTTCTTCCGATATTCAGGAGCGACAGTTCTTCCACCTTCTTCATCGTAAGAATACAAATTTTGTTGTCTCCTGATAGAGTATTCATCGCTGTCCCTATATCGGTATTTGCAATAGGTTTCGGATTGAATTTCTATCTGATACAGCTGCGCATCTAATTTGGCAAGCTTCAAATATTCTTTGCGAATCTGACTTTGCTGGCGTTCTGTCATCAACAAGGTGTCGATTTTCGCTTTATAATCATAATCATTTGAATAATTCTTTTCTTCAGTCAGACAACGCTTCCCTTCCATATATTCTTCATCTATGCGGGAGATGCTGTAACTGTATTCAAATATCCCTCTTCCACAAGTGTCCTGTAGCTGCATGTAATAATCAAACAATGGGTTTCCTGGGTTAACGAATTTCCTTATATTATCCTTTTCCGATGTTATAATGAATCCATAGTCTCTCCAATCGTCCAAGGTGTCGTAAGTAAAACATATTCCTCTTGGATAGATTTTGGATATCTTTACCGATGTGTCTTGCAGGAGGTCCTTCTGCTGGAAAACTCGGATACGGTTTCTCTCAATATAAGTAATGGAATCTAACAATTGTTGTTCCATAAAGCCTGTCGATTCTTCAGAATATACGTGGTATTTGTCGTGATAATGCAATATCATGTTTTTGTTCAGAATGGAGTATTTTTTGTTTGGAATTTCAGAGACCGTACTTATGTCGCAAAAGCCCACGATATTATCTGACAAAGAATACCATAATTTTTTAGTCCAAGCATCTGGAATTGAGTGATTTTGGACATACACAATTACTGTTTTGTGAGGAATCATTACTTTTTGAGATAACCAAAGGGAATCGTTGGTGCCTTGGATGGGATTTCCAACGGAATTGTGCATACCAACATCCGTGTAGCCATATTGTTCACCATAATATTGCATTTTGCTATGACGAGTACCCCAAAGAGGATAATATTCATAATCAGTCCTCAGGTTGCTGTCAATCATTAGTACACATCGCTCCAAATTGTCCTTGAAATGTTTTTCGCAGAATTTGTCGAACAGTGTCCTCACATTCGTTTCGACAGGATAATTTTTCGCATAGGGAAAGACTGTGTTTCGAATTATGGCAAAATACGAATTGTCAATCCCCGCCACAGGGATTTCGTACATATAGTAGTTATAAAACCGATAGGCTATTTCATCTGGCTTCTGGACGCCTTCTTGTGTTTTAGGGACAGCTCGAATGAAAAATCCATTGGTGAAATATCCCTTTTTCAGTCCGAATTCATCAAAGGCGCTTTCTTGGGTCACATACGTGAAGGGTTCGACATAAAGGTTCCATTTTGAGATGTCTCGGTAGAACAACCTCAAAGAGTCCTCCTTTCGCCGCATTGCATACCATTCGTCTTGCCATGTGTCTTCATATTCTTGAGCAAAGCAGTTCGCAATGGCTAAAGCCAGCAGGAAAGACCATAACACTGTTCTAATTCTCATATCTTTTTCATCGGCACTAACGCGGCGAGATCACGCCCTCCGGATCTAAAGGGGGGTGTTTAAAAAAGGAAACGTGGACCCGACTCTCTTGCCTTTTGAGGTTTTCCACGACCTAGCACAACAATAAAGTAAAGCCCACGTAAACACGTGAACAATACAACTTCACTGCTTGTTGTGCTTTTGGTTTGTGGAAATTTCAAAAGACAAGGAAAGTTATACGCTCCTATTACTAAGGATGATTAATAAGCAAAGAACGATTATCGTTTCGAGTTGCAAAGATACATTTTTTTTGATTCCGCATAACTGCCCTGACATGCATTGGGCTTGAAGCTCAATTTTCTTTTTGGGAACCTCATCTACCACACGCGGCCCACGCCTCCCTGGATGATTTCCGCAAAAAGTTCTCAGGCAATACCCTGTGGAGGTATCTGGTTTACACGAAAGACCTGAAAAAAGACGGGGAAACGCTTTTGGTGCCAGCATTCATGACAATGTTTATATAGAGACTTTAACATACCCCAACAAGCCGAGGATCTCAATCGCTTCCACCATGTCAAAGAGGATGCCCAACCAGCGCGTCGAGGGCCTTTCGCTGTAGTGTCCCTGTCACTCCACAACCTCCACCCTGCCGAACTCCAGGGCCACGGGGGTGATGTAGTGCCAGCCGGCCATGGGGAAGAAGAGGGTGCCGGAGACGCGCACGCGCTTGTGGGCGAACCGCTCCGCATAGTCTCTCCACGAGATGGTCTCGAACAGGTTTTGGTCGAGCATCCGGCAAAGCGGCTCAAAGGTCAGCCCTTGCCACGACTCAACGCTGTGCAAACTTTTTTCCGCATTTTTGAACCTGCAAAATACGATTTTTCTCAAACATACTGCTCAAGCACGTACTTTTTCAAGTGCGAAAACAAAAAAAACAATTCGTTCAGACAAACCATGTTTGAAGTTCTCATGGCCTTAGCAAATTGACAGGTGCGACATACACACCGTCTTCCCGTTGATAAGCCCCACCGACAGCGGTCAGCACCATCATAAAAGAAGGCGACTTTTCATCACTCTTTGCCTCGATTTTTTTCTTGAGTGTTTTCAGTGATGAAGCCCCTTCCTCAACAAGTTGGTCTCCGCCCAACTTAATCTCTATTGCCCCCCACCGGCCATCCTCCAAGTGTACCACAGCGTCGCATTCAAGACCTGCATTGTCACGGTAATGACGTACTTCGCCACCCATAGTGCCCGCATAAATCCTCAAATCGCGCACAGCCATATCCTCAAAGAAGAGTCCAAAACTGTTCAAATCACGAAGCAAATCCTCCGGCGCCACATTCAACGACCTGCATGCGATAGATGTGTCCACAAAGTGTCGCGTGGGAGTGGAGCGGATGGACGTCTTTGATCGGATGTTGGGACTCCAAGCATCCATATCTTCGATGATAAAAAGGTCTTTCAGAGCCTCCATGTAATCGTCAAAAGTTTTTGCATCCATCGTCCTTTCATTGCTCTGCCGTACATCGGCGATAATCGTTGAAACAGCCGCCTCCGTTGAAATATGCCGGGCGTGGCTCCGCACAATCATCTTCAGCACTTCAGGTTTCTTATTGCGAAAACGCTCATTCTCGCAATCCTCGAAGACAAACAGTCCGTTCCAGTAATTTTTCGTGATTTCAAGGGCAATCTCCTGTGGTGCCAGCACCGAAATGGGCCAGCCTCCGCGACAAAGAAGGTATGCGACCTTGTCCAGGGTGAAATCCTGATTCATGTCCCAAGGAAACTCTTTGCCTCCGTCAAACAAATCTCCCAGAGACACCGTGCCTTTAGATTCTTTTGATTCCCACAGGCTCATCGGACGCATTTTCACTGGCGTTATCCGCCCGGCACCGCTATGATGAACCTCGGTCTTATCGGCTGGAGTTGAGCTGCCCGTAAGAATGTATTTCCCAAATTCGTAATGAAAGTCCAAATCATTCCTGATTTGATTCCAAATATCAGGAGCCTTTTGCCATTCATCAATCAGCCGAGGCTTCTCGCCGAGCAGGGCCCCTTTCGGGTCCATTCTTGCCATAGTTATAGCTTGCATCGTGTTCAATTTCACGAAACTCTTCTGATAAATCATACAAGTGGTCGTTTTTCCGCAAAATTTCGGCCCAACCACCAATATGGCACCTGATGTTCTGATTGCCCTTTCTATCTCTTTTTCAACAAGTCTCGGATAATACATAATCTTTATTTTAAACCGCGCGGCAAAAATACAAAAAAACTCCCGATATTTTCAATTAAAAACCCCTATGATTTTCAATTGTCTTTTCCCAATATTTTCAACCAAAAGCAACAAGCTTAAATGTTGAAAGTAAGGGCAAATCATCAGAGGTCTATGTGTTCACTCCGTCACCTCCACCTTGCTGAAGTCCATTCTAACGGGTGTCACGTTTTGCCAGCCGGCCATGGGGAAGAAGAGGGTGCCGGTGCCGCGGATGCGCTTGTGGGCATACTTGGCCGCAAAATCTTTATAGGAAAAAGATTCAAACACCTCCCAATCCGGCACAATCATAAACTCGGACTGCAGAGTTTCCCCGCAATATTCTTTCAGGGCCTCAACACCTTCTTTGTCAAGATATTGAGTCATGTCTATTTTCTTGTCCGTCTTGAGAATGAAGGCAATCATAGAGCCCTCACCGGTCTCGCGGTAGCGATCCACTTCCTGCATTTTCTCTCCGTAGTTGGTGACAAGGTAGAGGTGGAGGGTGCCTTCGATGGTGGGTTGGGATAATGAGGGTTGTGCGCTTAGGGTGCCAAGGCATCCTATGAGCAAAAGAAAACCTGTCATTGCTGTAATGATGACGGATAGTGCACGCTTTGTCCGATTTTGACGGAGGATGCCGGCTTGGTTTCTGAATTTTTTCATCGTTTTAGTTTTAAAATATTTGCTAAAGTATCATTTATCTCGATAATTGTTTTGTTACATCGAGGATTGTTATACGAAATAGCGCGGATGGTGTATAAAGTGATTGAAAAACAACAAGACACTATCCTGCAGCCCAAACATACCGTGTGGCGCGGGCATTTCCATGTTGCGAGAGAAGGTGGTAGCGACACAACTTTTCTATCAATGTGCGGACCTGCTTTTGGGACAGAATGCCGTCAAGAACCTCGACAAATTCGCTCATTGCTGCCTCACCGTTGCGCTTTATAACATAGTACACGCGAGCCAGCACCACAGGCTCTACGTCCTGAGCCACGGCCCTTGCTATAGGTTTTCGCATCACATATGCCGGTGCAAGCACATACCTAAAATACGTATCCTCCATTACCAACCCCAAATCATTCAGCTTCATTAGGCTCTCCTCGAATCCGTTTTCAGCCTTGCCTTTCCAAACATAGTGCAGGGTAATCCAGTCAAATGCGTTCAATTGGCTCGACAATTCATTGTCGCGAAGGATGTCGTGCGTGAACAAGTAGAACGCATCATCCGGAATCTCCCCATACAGCCGCAAATTCACCTGATAGTCGTCAGAGGCGCTGTAATCAGGCAACGGTTTCCCCTCTTTCACACAGTTTGCACACATCAAATCAACACCTTGGCCGCTCCGTTCAATCAGTCCCGTCTTCTCAATCACCTCAGCCATCAATCGGCTTCTGGGCGAGCTGTTCACCGTCAGAATGTTGCCTATGTTCACGCCGTATGGAAATCCACCCGGATTTGTGATTTCCATCATATCGGGATACAGACGGATAAAAATGTCAGAACTGATTTGAAGGCTCCTATGAATCATGGCATTGATTACAGCCTCGCGGACGGTTTCTTCGTTGAAGGCGCGACAGTCGAGAACAGCAGGCAAATCGTTGATGTGCAGCAGGGGATTGCACGCTGGTTGATTCACATACGCCCATATCTTTTCTATGGCCAGGAAAATCGGCAGACGAAATTCCTCCCGAGAGCTGTAACGCACTTGGCTACGATTGGTTCTGTACTCCACCACCACATTCGCCTGCGGCATATATTTCTCAATCATGGCTTCTTTGCCAAGCAGTAGCAATGCGGCGTTGGTGAGTTTCCCGTCGTTAGTCAGCAGATGCAGATCAGAAAGCAACCGATTGATTGGTATCGTGAGCACGTCTTTTCGATTCCGTTTTTGGGCGATTCTTTCCCGCATATTCTTTATGGCCTCCTCGTGCAAGTCGTCCAAAGTCAAGCCTTCACAAATCCTGGCTGAAAAATCGGGATCTTGTTCCGAGATAATTGAAAAGTACTCGGCATCGTCCATTTCGCGAAGGCTTTCGCCAACGCGCATCAACGGAACACCTTCAAATCGAAGGGCTTTGCCAATGGGGCGCGAGGGCACTGTGATCACCAAAACTCTTCTGCCCTTTTCATTATACAGTTCTTCAGTACGCACACGAATATGCAGGCGTTCATAAATTTCATCCTCAAGATTGCCCGTTTCATTTTCCGCGAAATCACTGCCAACCACTTCGTGCGGATACGCATCCGCCATACCCAGTACCAGCCTTCCGCCTCGTTCATTAGCCAATGCCACCACATAGCCCAGCACACAATGGCGTCTGTCTCTCGGATCCGTTTTTTTGCCACCGGCGAAAGGGTAATTGTGTTCCGCCCTTTTGAATTCGATGTGATCCTCACGTTCGCGCAAAGTCTTCAGTTCGTTTATGTCAGTCATACGTTTCATATTTTGGCCGCAAAAATACGAATTATCATCAATTGGGCGAGATTCCTTACCGCAAATATTAAAAAAACGCCAACTAAAACCATAACTAACTGATTTTCAATGGGCTGATTTTAATAGCAAATTCTTTTCAAATATTGGGATAAAGTTGTTCACCATCAATCCGGCACCAGCATGAACTCCGACTGCATCACAGAGCCTTCGATGTCCACGAGTGCCTGCAGCTCGTCGCGGTCGAGGAAGGGCGACACATCGACGGGGGTGTCGGTCTTGAGGACGAAAGCGAGGTACTCGCCGTCGCCCGCGGCCAGTCGGTAGGAGTCCACCTCGGATATTTTGTCAACGTATTCGGAGACATAGTAGAGGTGGAGGGTGCCGGAGAGGGAGGTGGGCGTGGCCTCCGCTGCGGGCTGTTTGTCCGCGACGGCGGGTATCGTGTCGGGCACTGTGCTCACGACGACAGTGTCCTGCACATCAGTTGTCATTGCCTGCGCGGGGTGATTGGGGGAGCAGGCGGAAAGGAAGAGGAGGGTGAGGAGGAGAATATGGATAACTTTCATAACAGGTTTGTTATTGGTGGAGTCGGATGGGGCGGACGCAATACATCGGATTGTTATAATTATCTATTATTGATTCATGCAAAATCCCATCACTAAAGTTAATGACATATGCATAATAGGTATAACTTCCAGGTATATTCCACCCCGAAGAACTCCAATAATAATTATCTGAGAATCCACCTATAAACGCCCTGTTCGTATACATTTGCATCAATTCCTCTTTTGACGGCATCTTCCAGTCTGAATATCCGTATAACGTCAGATTTTCGCAATAACTATCTGCGGTTCCCATATACATTGAAACGCCTGGATCTGGTGCCACCCAATAGGTGTGGCCTCCATATTCAAAAGAAGGGATGATTGGTCCGAAAGATTTTTCCTCCCCAAACAACTGAGTCCCATTCACGACACAATATGCTTTGTAATAATAGGTGGATCCATTTTCTAATCCTGCAACTTGAGCCGAAAAAGCTCCAACGCCACTCCCGGATACAATTTTTTGAGTATTTAGATTATGACCGGTTCCGTAAAAGAACCCCTTTTCCGAATACGGAACCCCTGTGTTAATACATCCATTCAGTATGGCTGTCGAACTGTTTACAAGTGTTGCTTCCAACGTAGAAACATCCGATCTTCCCGCCTTGATGGTCAATTGCTGATTTCCATTGTCAGAGGTGATATGCAAGGTGGTTGTATTATCGCCCTGCTGTAATTTACTACGGTCTATTACCACAACCATGCCTTTTTTTCCACCTGCTTGAAGCGTACCACTTGTGCCATTCTCAGGTGATTCTATCCAATTGGCTGTAGTAGTGATTTCCCATGACAGGGCAGAGCCACTTTCATTGACAATATTGAAGATGCGGGAAACATCATCAATTTCCTCTCCGAAATCTAAAACGGATATTTCTGTTCCGTTCTCATCTGTAATCCGCAACGCCACTATCTTTTTCATCTGCACATCTCTTCTAACATTTTTACCCGTTTCAAGATGAATGACATACTGGTCGTCCAAATCTTCATATCCTGCCAATTTCAAAGAGAGACTATAGTCTCCTTTCTTTAAATCTTGAAACATATAGGTTCCGTCACTGCCTGTCAGAGTGGTTTCGCCAC
Source organism: uncultured Bacteroidales bacterium (assembly GCA_946186495.1). Taxonomy (GTDB): domain Bacteria; phylum Bacteroidota; class Bacteroidia; order Bacteroidales; family WCHB1-69; genus F23-D06. Next base: position 17,726 of record CAMHNQ010000034.1, on the reverse strand, counting down.
TTGGCCGAAGTGTCACATTGGCGTTTTTTATAGGTTCACCCGTCTCAAAGTCTGTTATAGTGCCATAGACGCTTCCTGTTTCTTCTGGACGCGTGCACCCATAGCAAAGCATTGCAATGGCGACGAAAATCATTGATGTTATAGAAATCAGTTTTTTCATATTGCTCTTTTTATTTATTATTTCCAGCTATGCCACTCTCTTTCAAGCGCTTTTCTATATGGGTAAATATCTTTTTATAGGCAGAACAAAGAAATGTCTTGTGCCTAAAGTCTCCCGAAGCAAGAAAGCCGTCGTGTAGGCAACCTCCGTGACAAATGTTGTACCACTTGCATTTGGCGCAACCACTTTGAGCGATATACTCTGCCCGCTTGTATATCTCTGTTTTCTTGATTCTCAGCAAAATCTCCGCAAGTGTTTCCTTGTGCAAATTTCCATAAGAATACTGTAGCAGGTCGTTGTCGCAAAAACGACCGCAAGGCATAACGTCTCCAGTTGGAGCCAAGGCAAGGAAGTTATCTTGACAGTTCTCTGAAAACATGCATCCCGTAGGCTTTCTTGTGGCAATATTACTGGCTATCTCCACAAAATTGGACTCTGTTATTTTCCCCTTTTGGTCATAAAACCACAAATCGAATAATTCTATTGCCATTTGCGCGTACTCCTCGGGGGTAATCCCATACTCGTCCATATTATTATGTGCTTCGCCAGAACAAAACAAGGGATTGAACTTGAACCCCATCCCTTCATCTCTCATAAAGTGGTAAAGTTCAGGAATATGTCCAATATGTTTCTTGCTTCCCACCACAATACAGCCAACACGCAACCCCCGTTGCTTGCATAAGCGATAGTTAGCAATGATGCGCTCAAAAGTTGGCTCACCTTGAATGTCCACACGCTGTTGGTCGTGTATTGCCTGTGTCCCGTCCAATGAAAATCCCAAATGCACATTGTATTGTAAGAAAAGATCTATCCATTCATCGTTCACCAACGACAAATTGGTTTGCATGGAATTGTGAATCTCATAATCAGCCAACTCCTTCTGCATATAGACCCAAATTTCGCGATAGTTGTCTATGCCCCACAGCATCGGTTCCCCACCATGCCAGATAATGGTAATTTTCTGACGTGGAGACTCTTGCAACATCAGCTTCAGTTGCATAATTATCTGCTTTGCAAAGTCAACATCAAGCAGCTGCGACTGTTGCTTGGTCTCATTGCTCAAATAGCAGTATTTGCAACGAAAGTTGCAGGAATAAGTGGGTTTAAAAATGATGGTCATAAATACATTATTGTACGTTGTCTAAATAACTACCACCATCTAAATAATCATGATAATCATCATAGGATTCAGAATATTCCACCCAATCGCTGTAGTCATCATAAAGGCTGTCCCCATATTGACTAACATGAAGATAATTACGCTTTATTCTATCAATCCTATCTAAAATGGACGTTTGTGCAAATGTAACATTTCTCATATTCCTTTCTATCATATTTTCGTAACAAAATCCTCACCCACACCGAACATCCCTGGTTTAATGTCATTATAACAAAACTCATGTTTCGGGAAGTCCTGTGTTTTTCCAGTTGTCTTATTAACCGCATTGAATCGCACAGCCAAATACAATTCATTATCAGACAACAAATCTCTCAATTCCAATTCATTATTTTTAAATAATCCCTTTATTTCTTTTGATGCATAATCCTCAATATCTTGTTGTAAAATCCTCATGGCATCGACATTGATCAATGTCTCACACATTTCTTTTTCATTGTCTTTATTAGTGCTATAGATGTCCTCGGGAATAGTAACGCTTTGAATCCTATAAACAAAGTTGAAATGTCTATTTTTTATACGCAGAGTCATTTGTAGATTATATGCAGTTACATTTGGTGAATCATTGATTATCTTTATTTTATACACACCATCATAATATGCGATTTGGTCGCACAATTTCAAAGATAAATTATCAGTCCTCTCTTTTCTAATAGTTCTTATTGCCTTGCAAAATTGTATCCCGAGAGACAACAATGCTCCTAACGAACCAATTATCCCCCAAATTTGTTCTTTCATAATATTCTTCATTCCATTTATTACCAGCTATTTGCATCCTGATAAGAGTAATCAGAATAACTTTCACTGTAATTATTAAAGACATTTTCCGTCTCTGACTTTTCAAAAATATGCTCTCTAATTATTTCTTGTGCATACGTTGTTTCTTTCGTATTCATTTCTGGGTGTTTTATTAAAGAAAAATCTGTTTAATCATCCATACGAATAGGACGGACTCTGTGAGAGTTGTTATTTGTGTTATCATTGTAACTATTTCCAATATATCCGTCACCAAAGCAGAAATAATAATGATGTAATTGATCATTGTATATAGTTGAACTCCAATAGCTACAATTACGACAATCATTATTGTAATGACCATTGCAATTTGTAAAAAAACCACCAATATCATCTCTGTCAGAATACATTTGAGTTAATTGTTCTTTAGTTGGCAAGCTCCAACCCGTATGTCCATACAAAGAAAGATTTTGACAGTATGAACTTGCATCAGACCAATTCATATAATTTCCTGGATCAGGTGCTACCCTATAAGTATGACCATTATACTCAAAAGAAGGCAGACAATTATAAGGACCTACTGTTTTTTGTTCGCCGTATGTTGTACCATTGGCATTGGTGGCGTATGCCCGTATATAATAAATCGTTGTTGACACATTCGATGCTGTAAACTGAGAGGTGTAGTAACCCGTTCCAGTACCTTCGGTAGTAAGGTTGGAATTATTCAAATCAGGGTAAGGAGTCGTTCCATAGCATATTCCACGCGCAGTAACAGGATAGCCCCAGTCAGAACTCACATTTCCTCCCGTAACAACTGTGGTACCATTAAGTGCCGGACTTGTTGTGGTAACAGATGGCTTGCCGTCCCTCGTAGTAAACGGCGTTTGCACCTCACTATAAGCTGTTCCCTGGCTGTTAGTAGCATATGATCTAACATAGTACGTAGTATTGATGGACAATCCTGTCATAGAACCTGTAAATGGACCATTTCCCACCCCCAATTCCAAATGATTGTCACTAAGTGTTGGGTATTGAGAAGTACTCCAAACGAGCCCCCTGGCAGATACGGCATAACCGCCATTGTCAGTAACAGTGCCTCCACAAACCGCCGAATGAGTGGTAATACTAGTAACATCAGCACGTGTCACAACAGGCAAACCCGTTGCCGTAGTAAAAGTCTTCTGCTCCCCATAAGACGTCCCCCTGCTATTAGTCGCATACGCACGCACATAATATGGGGTATTTGGGGAAAGTCCATTAATTGTGCCAGAAAAGCTGCCATTTCCGCTCCCTATACTCCGATGTTCACCATTTTCGAGAGATGGTGATTGCGTTAAAGACCAACAAACACCTCGATCTGTCACAGGAGCTCCGCCTTCATTGGTCACCTCTCCTCCGAATGTAGCAGATGTTGCGGTATAATTTGTCACATTGCTGGTGCTAACCTCAGGTAAATAAACACCAACGGCCCGCACTTCCAACTCGTTGCCAGCATTTGCAGATGTAATATGCAAGTATGTTGAATTATCTCCTGGAGACAATTGCTCACGGCTGATAGTTACAATGACTGGTACTGTTTGACCCGGGACAATGAGTACACTATCTGGCGTGACTGAAGAAATCCAATCGCAATCGTCAGAAAGTTTGCAATTAATAGCACTTGTTCCTTCATTATGAATATTAAATGATTTTGAGGTGACAGATTGCTCTGCGCCGAAATCCAAAAAAGGCAGATCTCCTCCGTTCACATCAGTAATCAACAAAAAGGCAATTGTCTTTTTCATCTGTACATCTCGACGAAAATTCTTGCCTGCCTCAAGCTCAATAATATAATCATCGTCTTTGTCTGAATAATCTGCCTTTGACAGAAACAGAGAGTATTCCCCATGCTTCAAATCCTGAAACATATAAGTCCCGTCACTGCCTGTCAATGTCGTTTCCCCGCTGGGGCGCAGCTTGACATTGACATTCTTTATCGGCTCACCCGTAGCAAAGTCTGTCACGGTGCCGTAAATTGTGCCAGTCTCTTCAGGTTTTGTACATCCTTGCCAAAGTACAACAATGGCCAAAATCATCGACGTGATTGAAATTAGTTTCTTCATTGTTATATAATTTTTGTGTGAATCATTCGTAAACAAATACAACTTCAGCCGGAGTACTCACAAATTGCGGCATACAATCACCAACCGGTGCGCCGATGTAAGTGGGGTCGCAAATCACATATTTTCTGCCATTTACCATAAAGTAATAACCTGAAACTTCTTCAGTAAACCGAACAGCCGTGGCTAAATGGCCTGGAAAATGCAACATAATGACATCCAAGTTTAGCAACTCGTGAACCAAAATAGTGAACAGAATGGAACGGTCTTCACAGTCGGAAAAGGGGTAAAAGAAGAGTTCGTCGCCAAACAAGGGTCGTTCATAACCGAATTGCTCTTGGTCAGTCCGATATTTGAATGCCGTCTGCACAAAATCCAACAGAATGTTGGCGGCTTCCCGCTGTGATTTTCCTGAAATCTGCTTTCTGAGGTTAGGATATAGAGTGCGTTTGATTTTGCTGCTCAATGAAGCTTTTGCATATTCGTTCCATTGGCCTGTGACAGGATAACTGTTGTAAAATTCTATCAAATTCCTGTTTGTTGAAACTGCTGCGGTAGCGGCCGGATAATAAATTGAGGAAAATGTTTTGGGAGAGGTGGGATTATCCTCAAACCGAGGCTCTGTCTGAATACATAGCGAAGGCGTTTTCTCTCCCTTGAATTTTTCTGTGAAAACATGACAGGGACCATCATTCTTATCATCATCCATTAAGTAGAATCTTTCCCCATCAAGATATAAATAAGAATATCCGTACAAATCGTTGGCAAAAGGAATCAAAGCAACCAATCGTCCGTCACGTCGCGCGACTCTCACTTTATAACCAGACTGAGCCAAAAGGTAGATTTGCATCAGAATGGCCTCATTGGCACCTTTGCCTAAGAATTTTTCCGATACTGTTTTGGCCAGGTCAATGTATCCCCAGTCGTTCAGTGAAAGCCGTTCTCTGTATCGTAGGCAGTCATCAGCCACAATGTCGAATCCAGTTTCCGACATTCTTTTCCATGCATTGGAAGCCGATGCCTCGGAAGCATCGGGCAGAGTAAACGTTTGGCTATTTTGCAGATGAACTTCACAGGGCGTGTGGTGAAATTGGAAGGAGAAGTGTGGCGGTTCCTCTTTTTCCGGACGAACTATAGGTTGTACAGGTTGAGGGATTTCTGGTTTCATTGGTTTCACCACTTCTTTTACAGGCACAGGCTGAGTGGGCACCGGTTTGTCATTGTCCTTTACAACAGGCTTAGGCGGATCTGGTTTCTCAGGATTTGGTTCTGCAGCCCGTAATTGGAACGTCTTCCAGTTTGTTTTCATCCGCTCGGCATACGCGGCGTTTAATCTGTCCCTGAAATCATCATACGCCCTTTGAGTGGCATTGACATGCTGGTTCCACTTCTGCTGCATTTCTTCTCGATGTTTGTTAAAATCCGTGTTTTGGGCATAAGAGACGCTCACAAACAATAATACAGCTATATATGCGACCACTCGTTTCATTCGTAAATCAACGCTTTGGTTTAAGAGTAATAGTAACCATTTCTGTCTCTCCTGCATTTACAACCACAGTAACGTTGTTAGATTCATAATCAGACTGCCTTTGGGCCCACACTGTCAACTTTCCTGGATCTAAATCAAGAAAAGTGAAAGTGCCATCGGAGCCTGTCACTTCATTTCTTTGTCCAGGTTGCACTGTTACGGTAACTCCTTGTATCGGATTATTTGTGCCTACTTCGACAACTGTGCCGCTTATGGAACAGAACGTGTTATACGTTACCGGATCACAAGTGCTGAATACAAGTAAAGCTATACAAACAAGACCAGTTAAAACAATTCTATTCTTCATAACTGTTAAAATTTAAAATTCAAAGCTATTCCCGTGCTGTTGGATGACACATACGGACTGAATGTCAGCATTTTTCCATCTACCGACACGTATGGTCTTCCCTTTGCTACGGCACCGTCAATAATGTTCCAAATATACAAAGCCACTGCCCCACCTATGCAGACATTGCGAGTAATAGCACAGATATTCGCATTTCGGGCATATTGTGCCTTGAGGCTTGAACTATGAGTTTGGTTTATCTTTAACGCGTAGTTCTTTCTCATAAACTCAGTAGTCACAATTCCACCGACAAACAGCACTTCTCCCGTGATAAAGGCGGCTCCTTTACCATAACTTCCTTTGTATATTTGCGCCATGCCGGGCACAAAAACGCGGGCTGAGAAGGGGTATTTGTCAGTAATAGAAACACTTTCGGGAGTGTAGGTGGGATTCTTCAATGTTTGATATAGAAAAAAGCCTATTCCGTCTTCGTCGAGATATTCCGCAATGGGCGGTGCTTTCATCCAAATGTCATCCATCACCCCCACCGTCACATGCCGACGACGTTCGATCTCTTTTTGTGCCATTTGCCGCATTTTGGTCAAATCTCGTTCGTTGCGGATCAGTACCACTTCCAAGTAGGAATTGTTCAAATCCTTGTGGTAGGATTCAGTAGCCCAGGTGGGTTTCATCTTATTGGTCTGTGCAAATCCAATCGATGGAAATGACAGTGTGCAAGAGATGCACACTGTCACTATAAATAAAACAATCCTTTCTTTCATAATTATTCCTTAATTTCAAACACTTTGAAGGCTGATTCTCTGAAAGCATCTTCATTCTTCCGCAATTGTTCTCTCTCGTTGGCGGGTATGGTAGTGTCCTTTTCCAAACCATCAATTATCTCTTCCACGAGCTGAATCTTGCGCACCAAAATACCTATGTAAACATTCTGGTATCCGCCATCATCTACTTGGCCGAACTCACGGCAGTCCTCTTCTGTATCGTTCAGTATTTGGTCTATGATTTGCTCGCCGGCGCTTTCTATATGGGAAGCCTCTGTACTTTTCGCATCAATGTCCATTTGATCGAAATAGTCTCGGACGACAGCTTTATATCTGCCACCAATTTTTGACTTCACCTGTTGTCGCAAGCTGTTCAACTCTTTGTTGAAAAGGAGGGTGAAATCTTTTTCGCCAGTCCCGCCGGCTAAGATTCTAATATAACCGCTGGCAGCATAATATTCATTGTCATCATAACGTTGGCAGGGCTGTATTGTGGTGTTCTCGGTAAAATCTTTATCTTTTTCACGATCCCTCATTCTATCATTACGTCCATCTCTGTTACCTTGGGCAAATACCACCTGAGATAAAACCATGCAAACAATAATAACTGATAACTTTTTCATCTTTACAATAATTTGGAATTATTAAACGGATTAGTTGTTTTCTTTTTGGAAGTCATCATAAGCATCACGTTGGTCCTTCTCAAAGACTTTCCATGCATCTTCCCTGAACTTCTGCTCATTGAAACGCAAACGAAGTTGCTGATCTTGCGAAAGCCCTCTTGACAACGCATCTACCAATCCTTTTTTGCTAACCTTTATTCCAATATACATTATCATCATGCCTTCGTCATCAGGACGTGTTTGCTCTCGACAATATTCCATCACATCATTCAGATAAGTGTCAACAATCCGTTCTCCAGCACTCTCAATATGCATTGCTTCGTCACTTTTCTCATTGATGTCCATTTGATCAAAATAGTCTCTTGTCACTTGCTTAAATGCAGACATGATTTTCTGCTGCATTTGTTGGTTAGCGGCTCGTAGAGTAGCTGTAGCCAAAGTGTTTTGTTGGTTATATCCTCTGCGCCGCGAAGCGCTAGCATAATAGTAATCCTCATCATCTGCTTGCCAACAAGGCACTTGATAAGTGTTGTAGGAAGCCTCCTGTTGTCTCTGCTTCTCCGCCTTGGCAGCAGCTTCCTCTTGTACTTTCTTCGCATTTCGGATACTGTCCATTTTCAATTCATGCAGTAATTGTTCCTCTTCAGCTTTTCGTTTTTGTTCTGCTTCCCATTCTGCTTTTTTCGCAGCTTTTTTGTCTTTGCGGGTTTGTCCCATGGCGGGATTACAAACCATAATAGCCATAGCAGCCACTAATAATACAAATAGTTTTTTCATTGCTTTAAGTTTTTAATTAACACTAATATATGCTTTAAACGAATATTCAACCTGCAAAAATACCATCAAAATCGTCCAATAAAATCATACACCCCTGCAACAAATCCTTATACACTCTCTACTTCACCGCCTTCACTTCCGTCACCTTGCACTCGCCGTTCTCCATCTCCACGGTAATTGCAAATTTAAGGGTCACCTTGGTGCTGTTCGGTGAACCATATAGCTCTGTGACAAAGTCGTGCTCCAACACACGCGAGATGCGCTGCAGCAGCCCCACGTCAATGACCTCCCGACGGAAGATGTCGTAAACGTTCTGCCGGTGGCAGTTCAGCCTGCGCGCGAACTCGCTTACGCTCAGACCTGATGCCACAAAGTGTTCCTTTATTTTCTTGCCTGCGTGTGTTTTCATCTTTGTTCGTTTTTGTAGTTCGATTAAACGGTTTTTTTGTATTGTTTCCATTCCGCAAGAATCCTCCCCTCGTCCGCGCCTTCGTCCACCACGCTCTTGTAATGCCGGGCATCCATGTCCATCGGCACCGGCAAAGCCCCCTTCCCCAATGGCGAGTTTCCTCTTCCCGACGGGATATTCTGGGCCACCGTCACATAGCGGCAGCACATCAGGACTGCGAAAAAGCTCGGCGGTTTCATAAAATCATTTTCAACCTGCAAAATTACAACCCGAACTGTACAACTCCGATATACAACTGTGTAACAAGCTCTATTACACTCGTACGTACCCGCTTGCGCTCAGACCTGATGCCGCAAAGTGTTCCTTTACTTTCTTGCCTGCGTGAATCTTCATAACGGCTTTAATATTATTCATCCAAAACAACACATAAAGAAAGTGGAGCTTCAGTTCGACAGTCTCCACTCGGTAGGGTCTGGACTCCCTGTTAGTAAGATACTGAAGAACAAGCCCCACCTGTTTGTATTTGGCAATGAATACTCACAAGCAAGCTTGATTTCCGATATCCGTACTAACATTCGCGAATTGTCCAGATTCACCGAGACGGATAAGCGAAAACTCGCTTTCTTTTCAATAAAATCCGCTGCCCCGTTTCTTTGCGGAACAGCGGGGCAAAAATAACTTTTTTTTAAGCGCGGCAAAAAAATAGCGGAAAATGCATTTTTTATTTTGTTAATGGTCAAATATGTCGGGGTGGCCGTGTCAATAAAAAGACCGTTGAAAGTGGCTTTGCCTTTGGCTGTTAGCTATTGGCTGTTGGCTTTGACTTTGACTTTGACTTTGACTATGACTTTGACTGTTGACCGCAAACCGTAAATCGCAAACCGTAAATCGCAAACCGTAAACCCAACACAAACTTGCGAAACCCCGCCTTCGAAATTTTACAATTCAAAGATCAATTGTTAAATTAAGATGCGGATTTGGTTGGTGGTCAGGGAAATGCGGGAAATTGAGAAAACCCTTGACAGACATAAATTTCTTTTGTATTTTTGCAGAAACAAAAAAGTTAATATGAAGACAGAAGAATTAGCGTTAATTACAGAAAATGATTTATGGTCGAAAATCTATATTGTCAGAGGGGTACAAGTAATGCTCGACTTCGATTTGGCCGCTATCTATGGATACGAGACAAGATATTTCAATCGTCAGGTAAGCAACAATTTGAACCGGTTCGATGAAGATTTTAGATTTCAGTTAACAAGAGAAGAGTTCGCAAACTTGATGTGCAAAAATTTCACATCAAGTTGGGGCGGCACAAGAAAACTACCATACGCTTTTACCGAAAAAGGAATCTATATGCTCATGACGGTACTGAATGGTGATCTTGCTGTCAGTCAGAGCAAAAAGCTGATTAGGCTCTTTAAAAAGATGAAGAATTTCATCATACAAAACCAAAACGTCTTGTCGGGTGCGGAATTGCTGAAATTGTCAATCCAAACCTTGAGCAATACCGAGGACATCAAGCAAATCAAGCAGCAGATGGTCACCCACGATGAACTTTCTGTGGTCATGAAAGATTTCACCGACCCCAGCATAAAGAAGGATTACCTGTTTTATAACGGCCAGACAGTAGAGGCAGACATAGCCTATGCCGAAATCTATTCGCTTGCAAAGAAAACGATACATATCGTTGACAACTACATCAACTTGAAAACCCTTGCGCTGCTTAAATCAGTGAAGAAGAACGTGAAAGTGACCATTTTCAGCGACAACACAGGCAGGTATCTTCACCAGACTGAATATGATGACTTTATGAAGGAGTATCCAAATGTTAACATAATATTGAAAACAACAGAAGGGATTTATCACGACCGTTACATTTTCATAGACCATAAAATGCCCAAAGAAGTCATTTTCCATTGCGGCGGTTCTTCAAAAGACGGTGGCAAACGGATCACCTCCATCTCACAAGTCGAGGATGCCGTGCTATACCAAAACGTCGTCTCAAGTTTAGAGAGAAATCCTGCGCTTCAGCTGTAACAGCCCTTACAGGCGAGTTGCCCGAATTCACTGAAGAACAAGCCCCACCTGTTTGTATTTGGCAATAAATACTCACATGCAAGCTTGCTTTCCGATATCCGTACTAACATTCGCGAATTGTCCAGATTCACCGAGACGGATAAGCGAAAACTCGCTTTCTTTTCAATAAAAAACCGCCGTTCCGTTTCTCTGCGGAACAGCGGGGCAAAGATATGAAAAAATTTAATTGGTTCGTTGCATTTTCCGCGGACGTATTTTCATTGTAGAGACGCAAAATTCTGATTCTCTACTGTGTGCAGACGAACAACGATATGGTTTATTGCGAAAAACGCGCCCCGCTATTTAACAATTGGTTCGTCGAATTGTTAAACGGCAAGTGCAAACACCTGGTTCCCAAAAGCAAACGAAATCTCGCAAAATCCTTGACGGGCAAGGGTTTTTGTTGTATCTTTGCAAGCAAAAATTCTTTAACCACAAAACGAAAAAACAAACCATTATGAAAGAGAATAAACCTTTGGCACAAAACGGCGAAATCATCCTCTACCAACCCGACAGCAGCATCCGGCTGGAGGTACGGATGGAGGAGGACACGGTGTGGCTCACGCAGGCGCAGATGGCGGTACTGTTCGGGGTAGATCGGACTGTCATAGTAAAACATATCGGAAACATATTCAAAACCAAAGAATTAGATGAAGTTTCAACATGTGCAAAAATTGCACAACTTCAACAAGAAGGAAACAGGCATGTTTTACGTGAAGTGAAATATTACAATTTGGATATGATCATCTCTGTTGGATTCAGGGTTAACTCAATCAATGCTACTCGTTTTCGTCAATGGGCGACCTCTGTTCTCAAAGAGTACCTCCTTCGCGGACACGCTATCAACCAACGGATTGAACGGTTGGAGCAGCGGGTCAACAAAACCGAGGAACAGATTGGCTTTTTCGTGCGCACCGCCCTACCACCGGTCGAGGGTGTCTTCTACGACGGACAGATCTTCGACGCCTACGCCTTCGCCTCCGACCTGGTCCGGTCGGCTCAGCGGCGAATCGTCCTCATCGACAACTACGTGGACGACTCGGTGTTGCTGACCCTGTCGAAGCGAAAGGAGGGCGTAGCGGCGGAGATCGTCACGAGGCGCGTCACGGAGACGTTGAGGCTCGACCTCGAACGCCATAACCGACAGTACCCGCCCGTCTCGGTCCGGGAGTGCGACCGCTACCACGACCGATTCCTCCTCATCGACGACACCGTCTATCACCTCGGCGCGTCCCTCAAGGACTTGGGGAAGAAACTGTTCGCGTTCAGCCGGATGGAAGTGGCAGCGGACAAGGTGTTAGGAGCCGACGCTTCCAGCGTCGCAGACGCACACAGCCCCTGAACCGCCAAGGCAGGGCCGACTATCTACCGCATGAAGCAGCATGCTAACTCCTTATTCTCAATGGAACTGCATCAGGTAGGCCTTGATGAAGCCGTCAAGGTCGCCGTCCATCACGGCGTTGACGTTGCCGACCTCGTACTGCGTGCGCAGGTCCTTGACCAGCTTGTAGGGCTGCATCACGTAACTCCGGATCTGGCTTCCCCACTCTATCTTCTTCTTGGAACTCTCTATCTGGTTAATCTTCTCGCGCTTCTTCTCCAACTCCATCTGGTAAAGCTGCGACTTGAGCATCTGCATGGCTTTCTCGCGGTTCTGCAGCTGCGAGCGCGTGATCTGGCACTCGATGATGATGCCCGTGGGGTGGTGGTGCAGGCGCACGGCCGTCTCCACCTTGTTGACGTTCTGACCGCCCGGGCCACTGCTCCTGTAGGTGTCCCACGAGATGTCCGCCGGATTGACCTCTATCTCGATGTCGTCGTTGATGATGGGGTACGCGAAGACTGACGCGAAGGAGGTGTGCCGTCGGGCCGCCGCATCGAACGGGGAGATGCGCACCAGCCGGTGCACACCGTTCTCGCTCTTCAGGAATCCGTAGGCGTAGGCCCCGTCAATCTCGATAGAGGCGGACTTGATGCCTGCCGAGTCTCCTTCCTGGCGGTCGATGAGCCTCACGGAGAAGTTGTGGCGTTCGGCCCAGCGCATGTACATGCGCAGGAGCATTTCCGCCCAGTCGCAACTCTCCGTGCCGCCCGCCCCGGAGTTGATGTTCACGATGGCACTCAACGAGTCCTCCTCGTCACGCATCATGTTCTTGAACTCCAACTTCTCCACGGCCTCCATCGTCCGGGCATACGCCTCGTCCAACTCCGCTTCGGTGGCATCGCCCGTCTGCTGGAACTCACTGACAACCAGCAACTCGTCATTCAACTCGGCGGCCTTGTAATAGTCGGCCACCCATGCTTTGACTCCGCTGATTTCCTTCAGCAACTTCTCGGCAGACTTCGGGTCATCCCAGAAGCCGTCCTGTTGGGTTATCTCTTCTTTCTGTTTGATTTCCTGTTCTTTGGCATCTACGTCAAAGATACCTCCTTAGCTCACTGAGCCTCGTTTGAACCGCTTTGATTTGATCGGTGGTTGTCATTTTTAATGGTTATTGGTTATGGGTTATGGGTTATTGAAAATGGTTATTGAAAATGGTTATGGGTTGTTCCTTTTTCTATTATTGGGGAATTATCCAATTATTCCCGACACCAGAATCACCAGCAGGGCGATTGGGGCGACGAAGCGCAGGATAAAGTAATAGAGTTCGAAAAGGTTGGCATTAAGCGCACCCCCGTTGGTAATTTCGTCCTTGACCTCCACCTTCGGATAGAACCAGCCGAGGAAGATGGTCGTAGCCAGGGCGAGCATCGGCATCAGATAGGAGGCGGTAATCAGGTCGAAAAGGTCGAAAATGGTCTTGTCGAACAAGGTCCAATGCTTGATCGGCCCGAACGACAGCGCGCAGAACGCCCCTACCACGAATGTCAACACCATGCTGATTATCGAGCTTTTGCGACGGCTCCAATGCAGTTCTTCAACCATGAACGCCACCACAATCTCCTGCAGGGAGATGGTCGAGGTGAGCGCGGCGATGCCCAACAGCACGAAAAAGACGGCCGCGAACAGCCCGCCCAACGGCATGCTGTTGAAGACGTTGGGCAGCACCACATAGACGAGCTGCGGACCGCCGGCGGGGTCCATGCCGAACGAGAAGACCGCCGGGAAAATCACCACGCCCGCGAGGATGGCCACCATCAGGTCACAAACGGATATCCACAAACTTGTCTTGAACAGCGAGTCCTCCTTGCGAATGTAGGAACCGTAGGTCACCATCGCGCCCACGCCGAGGCTGAGCGAGAAAAACGACTGCCCCAACGCGTTCAACACTCCTGCGCCCGAAAGCTTGCTGAAGTCCGGATGGAAGAGGAAATGCAGACCCTCCGACGCTCCGGGCAGCGTCAGGGAACGCACCACCATCAGCAACAACAGGATGAACAACAACGGCATCAAGATCTTGGAAATCTTCTCGATGCCCTTCTGCACGCCGAGGGAAATCACCACAGCGGTCAGAATCAAGAATAGCAGCTGAAAAAGCACCGGCCAAAACGAGTGCGAGGTGAACGTGGAAAAGGTGTCAGCAATCGCTGCAGGTGTCATCCCCGACAGCTGGTTGGTGCAGGCCATAACGATATAATTGAGCGTCCAGCCGGCCACCACACTGTAGAAAGCGTAGATAAGGACGGCTGCCAGGATGCTGAAATAGCCGATGACGCCCCACCCTTTCTTCCGCCCCAGCTTCTTGTATGCGCCAACTACGTTGCTCTGCGCACGCCGCCCAATGACGAACTCCGTCATCATCAGCGGAATGCCAATCAGCAACACAAAGAACATGTTGACAATCAGGAACGCACCGCCGCCATTCTGTCCCAACATATAGGGATAGCGCCAGATATTACCAAGTCCGACGGCGCCGCCGGCCGCCGCCAATATCGCACCTAAACTCGATGTGAATCCTCTTTGTTCGTTTGCCATTTCTTTTGTGATTGGTGATTAGTGGTTGGTGATTGGTAGTTGATCACTCTGCATGAATTGCCTAATTCTCAATTTTCAATTCTCAATCTTCAACTTTCCTTCAGCCATTTGAAGATGGTCTTCCATGAAGGTTTCTGACCGTAATTCAGTATGCCGACACGATAGATTTTGGCGGAGAACCAGATGCTGAGGAGCAAGAATCCCAATGCCAGTCCCATCGAAAGGGCCAGTTCCCAGGCTTGCACGCCTGAGGGAAGCCGCACCATCATGGCGATGGGCGAGGTCAGCGGGACCATGGAGAGCCAGAACGCCAGCGTCCCGTCGGGGTTGGTGGATATGCTCGGCACGAAGACGATGGCCAAAATCAACGGAATGGTTATCGGCATCGTGTATTGCTGGGAGTCGGACTCGTTGTCCACCACCGAACCCGTGGCGGCGTAGAGCGTGGAGTAAATCAGGTAGCCCACCACGAAGAAGAAGACGAAACAGAGGATGATGGTGCCGAAGGAGACAGCGAAGTAATCCTGGATCATCGCGAAGATGTTGCCATCCTCGGCTTCCAACGTGGAGGCGTCGGGCAGGTTGACTCCCGGGGTCCCCGCCACCGTCTCCACCGCGTCGGGGCTGAAGAGGCCGGGCGCGGCCAACTGGATGCCACCGAGAATAGCCACGGAAAGGACTATCCAGATGACCAGCTGGGTGAGGCCAACCAAGGCTATGCCCACTATCTTGCCCACAAGCAGCTGCATGGGTTTCACCGAGGAAACCAACACCTCCACAATGCGGTTCGACTTCTCCTCCAACACACCCCGGAGCACCTGGCTGGCGAACATGATGATGATGAAGTAGATGACAAGTCCACACATCATCCCGAACAGTTGGTTGACCTCCGCGTCATGCTCCTTCTCCTCCCCCTTGTCGTCAATCTGTATGGTGACGGACTCCGCCTTGGCCAGAGTCTGCAAATTCTCGAATCGTGCCGGCTCTATATGCAGGGAATCGCGAAGCAACTGGTTGAAGAATATGTCGTCCATCTGCCCCTCCACCTCCGACTGCAGACCCGAAGGGATGTTCTTTTTGTAGAAGATATTGGACTTCAAGGACTTCGTGTTACCCAATATGTGCAACACCACATCATAATCCTGGTCGAAAGCTTCCTCCTTGATTTGCGACACATCGCCGGAACGGTAGCTGAACGAATAGTGGTCGTTGTCGGTGAAGTTGTTGATGAACATCTCCGTCTCATCCACCACCAGTATCTTGGAGAACTGCCTCTCCTCGTTCATCACCATGAGCAGCGCAGGAAGCACAATCATGGCCACGAGAAGCAGGGGCATCAGTATGGTGATGATAATGAACGATTTCTTCTGAATGCGTGTCAAATACTCACGCGATATGATTAATAGGGTCTTATTCTTCATGTCCAGGCTGTTTGTTGGCGACCTCCACCTGTTCGATGAAAATCTCGTTCATCGTAGGCAATATCTCATTGAAAGAGTGTATTTCACCGTGTTGCATGACAAATAGCAGCAATTCCCTTGGGCTGCCCGTTTCGGGGATGCGCACTTCATAGCGTGTGCGGCCGTATTCGGAAGGCTGCCGGGACACAATCTCATAGCACTGATTTTCAAGTTGCAGGGAAAAGTCTTCAACGGTATCCGACACTTCCAGCGCGAAGATGTTTTTCTTGAAACGATTCTTCACTTCGAAGATGTCGCCTTCCAAAATTTTGTGGGAGCGGTTAATCAAGGCGATATGGTCACAAATCTCCTCCACGGAAGCCATGTTGTGGGTGGAGAGCACGATAGTGGCCCCTTCCTGCCTGAGCCGGGATATCTCGTCCTTCAGCAGGTTTGCATTGATAGGGTCGAAGCCGCTGAAAGGCTCGTCGAGAATCAGGAACGATGGCCTGTGCAGCACAGTCGTGATGAACTGCACCTTCTGCTGCATACCTTTGGAGAGCTCCTCCACGGGGCGGTTCCACCAGTCCATGATGCCGAACTGTTCAAACTTGTCACGGAGACGCCTGTAGGCTTCGTGTTTGTCAAGCCCTTTCAGCTGAGCCAAATAAATAGCTTGTTCCCCCGCCTTCATCTTTTTGTACAGTCCACGCTCCTCGGGGAGATAGCCCATGTCATAGGAGTCCTCAGCTGTCAGCGGATGACCCTTGAAAAGTATCTCCCCGCAGTCTGGGAAGGAGATGCGCATAAGCATACGGATCAAGGTTGTCTTCCCTGCCCCGTTGGGGCCGAGCAGACCGAAGACACAGCCCTGCGGGACGGACAAAGACACGTCATCCAGGGCGGCAAAGCCCGAGAAACGCTTGGTGACATGGCGCACTTCTACTATGTTCATACAGCTTGCGAGTTGTTTTTCTTCTTTTTCTTCTTCTTCTTTTTCTTTGCCCCCGACTGCGGTGCCACATAGAAGGCCTGGTTGGCGTTGGCGATATTCAGCAGTTCCTTGGTGTTCATGAAGTTGAAGTCTTCCGCCAAGGTGATTTTCCCATTCGACAATTCCGAAAGCTGATGGCGTATCAACATGTCGTTCACAGAATTCCTGTTATATGTCAGATACATCATCTTCAAATGGTTGGCCAGCGATGGGGCGAATTGCTTGCGCACATCTTCGGGATATTCCGAAACCTTGTTGATCATGTTCTGCATGTGGATGCCATAGGTACGGAAGCGAACGCGGTTCGTGTTGTTGTAGGAGGGTTTCACAAACTCGCGCTCCTTGCTGTCAGGGTGCGGTTTGGGATAGGGGGAATCCACGTCCAGTTGGTAGCCGGACATTATGAACAAGTGATCCCAGAGCTTGTTCCAATAGTCATCGTTGTTGCGGTCAGTCTCGTTCCCGTTTTCCTTGGGATTGACCACATCGCTCATTATCCGGACGATGGCATAGGCGGTCCGAGTACGCACCGACCTGTCTTCTATGGCCACACACTCTTCGACCAACTTCTGGATATTCCTGCCATATTCCCTGATAATAAGCTTGTTACGTTTAGTATTATATTCTATCATGTTATAATATTGCGTTTTCCATTTAAAGTGCAAAGATACATTTTTTTTGTTTTCATTCCCCCTCCGTGCATTATTCATGCAGGGCTTACGCATCAACTTTTTTATTTGGGCGAGCCGGCGCGGATTAGGAGA
>CAMHNQ010000033.1 GCA_946186495.1 uncultured Bacteroidales bacterium | reverse complement strand
GGCACCATCGCGAAGAAGAAGTTAATGTAGTTGATGAACGCGATGACGACGACCAAAATGGCGACGGCCAACAGGGTCACCGTGGTGGTGCGGTTGCCCGTCTTGCCCGGTGCGGTGATGTTTTTGGCAAAATAGGTGTCGGTGAGTTTCATCAAGTGGAGTTTGATGTTGCTGACCGACTCCTCCCATTGCGCCAGTTCCTCTTCGGAAAGCGAGGTGGGGTCAATGCCGTTTGCGCGCATATTGGCCTCCTTCATGGCGGGTTTAGCGGCCTCTTCGAAAGCTACAGGATCGGCACCTTCGCGGAGTTTCACGAAATAGTTGTAGCCCCATTCGCTCCAGTTCTCCAAACCTTGCTTGCCGATGTTGTAGCACATATCGAAAGAGGCCGCGTCGCTGTTGGCGGGCATGTCCTTGTAGATGGCAACGATTTGGGCATCTTCCACACCAACGCCACGCCAAGTCTTGGTGCGCAGCTTGACCACATCACCTACCTGCACGCCAAGGCGTTGGGCGGCCGATTCCGAAACGGCGTAGGTGACGCCGTTGATCCAGTCGTCCCAGTTGCCAGCGACGAGTTCGAGGCCGAAAACATCCTTGCCTCTATCGCTGAAGGCCCCGATTTTCACCTGCATTTGCCGGTTGTCTTCAAGGATGATGTGGGCGGTCGGGCAGTTCTTGCCCACATAGCCGCAGCCGCCAGCCTCCACGTCTGGCGAGGCCGCAATGACGGCTTCTGCTATCGGGCGGCATATCCACGACGAGGCGCCATGGTCCGCAAACTGGTCGCCGACCATCATGCAATAGATCCGGTCGCTGTCTTTGAGTGCCTTGTTGTAGGTAAGGTCGTGGCGAACCTGCACGAGGATGATGTAGAGGGCGGCGAAGGCGGCTGCCAGCCCGACGATGTTGAGGATGGCGGAGACCATCTCGGTTTTGGATTTTTGGATGATTCGCATAAGGGTAAATCTACAGCTGCAAATCCCATACAGCAACTGTGCCAAACTGTGAAGTCATTGACGTTAAGCAGAATACAATATGAATACCGCAAAAAGCGTAAACATCCTTTACAGCAGTGTAAGGATTCTTTACACGCCATCTATCTCCTCGGCGACGGGAAAGGACTTTCCTTGATGGGGCCGTAGGTCTTGGCGGCTTCGTTCATCACCTCTTCGGTGGTGAACTGCCGGTAGAGTGTGCAGCGCGTGACGATGCTCTGCGGAGAGCAACGGTCGCCCATCACCAGCACCAACGCCCAGCCCTTGTTGTCGTCGGCAAACTCATCCCCCACCAAGGCCAGACCGTTTCCCGTTTCAACCAGCTCCTCCTTCAAGACGTTTCGCATACGGAATTTCACTCTTGGGAAATTATATTCGTTGGTCTGTTCGGCAATGTAAAGTTTTAGCGTTTCCGTAAAAGGTGTCTCATACCTTTCGATGTTGGTTATCAAGGCTGCCGTGCCGTCCACCTCGCCCAGTCGCAGCTTCAATTCCGAAAGGGTGCCGTCGCTTACGGGGATGCCGGGCATAAGGAACGACGGATGACGCATAGCCTCGTCCTTGGTGACGAAGACGGCGGGCAGACGGTTGGCCAGTGACACGAAGCCGTTGTAGGCTGATTTGGCTCCGGTGAACATCGGATAGCAATGCTCCAGCTCCCGCCACAAAGCGATGGCATGGCGCATCCGCTGCCGCTGTATGAACTGCTTTATCGTAAAGCCTTTCGATGTGCTCCTGCTCGACGAGCGTATAATGGTCTTGCCCTGTTTCTGATAGATGGTGATTCCGTCCGAGCGGAGACTCCCAGTGAAAGTGATTCCTTTTTTTTCCATAACATGTTCGGTTTTATTGATGATATAATATTGTTCTTTCGCTGTTCCCAAGTCATTGCGTCGTGTCAGGCATATAGATGCGCCCATGCAGGCAGGTAGATGTGCCCTCTGATATTCGATTGGTATTCGATTGATATTCGATTGATATTCGAAAAAAATCGAATATCAATCGAATATCAATTGGGTATCAATCGAATATGAATCGAGTAATCGTGCTCTCATCATGGGCGCAACGTGCTGACAAAGAGGACACTATACGCTTTCATCGACATTCGACTCACCTCAGCAAAGGTACAAAATATTATGACACCAATGCGTGTTGTTTCAAATTACTTGGAAACACAAACCGGGGCACCACGTTCCTACTCCTTCTTCAGCGCCTCCGCAGGATTCGTCCGCGCGGCGCGGAGCGTTTGCCAAAGGACGGAGAAGTCTGAAAATGTGATTTATTTTCAAATTGAATATCTGAAAATGTGATTTTTTTATTATTTTTGCAGCCGAAAATGTGATAATAAAATATGGAACTACTTGAAAGAAAAATAGATATATTCCTATCGGACTGGAAGAGCAACCCAAAAAGGAAACCTTTGATAGTGAAAGGAGCCAGACAAATTGGTAAAACTGAATCTATCAGAGCTTTTGGACGTGTAAACTACGATTCTGTACTCGAAATGAATTTCATGCTTCAGAAGAAATTCCGCAATATCTTCAACGATGGCTACGAGGTGGACCAGATTATCAAGAACATCAGCATTCTGGAACCGTCGTGGAAGATTATCCCAAACAGGACTCTGCTGTTTTTCGATGAGTTGCAGAAATGTCCCGACTGTGCTACCTCACTCAAGTCATTTTGTCAGGACCGGCGTTTCGATGTGATTTGCTCGGGCTCGCTTATGGGCATCTATTACGAAGAAATCGAATCGAATGCAGTCGGCTACAAAGAAGACTACGACATGTTTTCAATGGATTTCGAGGAATTTTTGTGGGCCAAAGGCTATTCTAAGGAACAGGTCGAAGACCTTTTTGCCCATACGCTTTCACTAAAGCCTTTCTCGCAGCTTGAGATGGACACCTATATGGGGATTTTCCGCGATTATATGACACTCGGTGGTATGCCGGAGGTGGTCAAAATGTACATTGACAACGGCCATTTCGGCGGAACGTTGAAACTGCAACGCCAGCTTCTGAAAGATTATGAGGAAGACATCACGAAATATGCCAAGGAGACAGACAAGGCAAAAGTTCTTGCAGTGTATAGCCACATCCCGACATTCTTGGCGAAAGAAAACAAAAAGTTCCAGATCACGAAGGTTGCCAAAGGTGCGCGTAACCGGGAGTATATCGGTGCTGTGGAGTGGTTGAAAGAGGCTGGCGTGATCAATGTCTGTTATTGCCTAAACAACGTGGAGTTGCCGCTGAAAGGTAATTATGATCCCGATTTTTACAAAATCTATTACCACGATACAGGTCTGCTGATTGCTTCGTTAGACGAGGAGGCACAGGACGATCTCAGGGTCAATCGAAACTTCGGAACGTACAAAGGTGCCGTCTATGAGAATGTGGTCGGCGAGATGTTGCGCAAGTCGGGCTATGAACAATTGTACTTCTATAAACATGACAATCCTGCCGTAGAGATGGATTTCTTTGTAAGGGATGCCGATTCGCTGATTCCCGTTGAGGTGAAGGCCAAAGACGGGACGACGGCTTCGCTGAACAACCTGATCAAATGGGATTCCTATCCTGAAGTCAAATACGGCATCAAATTCGGATACAAGAACATCGGTTGGAACGGAAGCTTCTACACATTCCCCTATTTTCTCGCCTTCCTGCTGAAACGTTTCCTAAAGGAGAAGATGTAGAAACGCAATGCATTGCGTCTCTATACATCCCTACTCCTTCTTCAACGCCTCCGCAGGATTCGTCCGCGCGGCGCGGAGGGTCTGCCAAAGCACCGAGAGGAAGGCCATCAGCGCGGTGAGCAGGACCGCCACGACAAAGATCCAGCCGTAATGCTCGATGCGGTAGGCGAAACGTTCCAAGTATTTCCCGCTTAGCCAGACAGCGACAGGCACACCGATCATAGCCGCGATTCCGACGAGCAGCATGTAACTTCTGACCGTGCGCCACAGCTCGCGCCGCACATCGCTGCCGAAGGTTTTCCGGACGGCGATGCTCTTCGTGTTCTCGCCGCTGTAGTAGGTGCTCATGGCAACGAGACCGAGCAGGGAGAGCAAGACGGATAGCAGCATGAACAGTTCGAGCAGGCGCATGGCCATTTTTGCAGGTCGAAGCAACAAGTTGTTAAGGTCTTGCACATAGCCGTTTTGGGCGGCCTCCACGTAGGTGCCGTTCAGCGTCTCCGAATAGTCGCGATAGGCCTCCAAGATGGCTTTCTCGGTCTCTTTGTAATCGCCAGAGACATCGATCATCACGCCGTCAACCCAAATCAAATCTTCTGTCTTGGCGATGATGACCGCCGAATACTGGTTAGGTTCGGAGGCCGCTGCTGACCGTGTCGGGAAGTCTTCATAGATGCCGCCCACGGTCTCGGGTCGGGAGCCATTGATGCGCATGTGTCGGGGATAATAATTCATCGTTGAGTCGTTCAAAGCGAGTTTTTCAGCCAAAGTCTTCGACATCCAGACCGAATTAGTGCGTCCACCATAATCTTTAACCACTTGCAAATCAAGCATATTGAAATAAGTTTCGTCGCACAGGATGAGTTGCAAGTTCACCTTTTCGCCTTCAGGCGTGGTCACAGTGGTGCCCATGTTCATCTGCCCGACAAAACCACGGCCGTAGCCTACTGCTTTCACATTCGGAATCTTCTCCAAACGGTCGATGAGCGGTGCTATGTCGGAGTAGTCCCTCACCCAACATTGCAACGAATACAAGCCCTCCGAGCGCATGTTAGTGGGACGGTTCATCATGTGGTGCATTTGCACTTCCATCAGGATTGCCATGGCAATCAGGACGATGGTGATGGTGTTTTGGAACACGATGAACACCTTGCTGAACACTCTTTTTGTTTGAATACGATAAGTGCCGCGCACCACGTCGATCGGCTCGAAACGCGAAGCGATGGCCGCTGGCGCAATGCCTGCCAAACTACCCAACAGCATAATTGCAACAATATAAAACGTAACGATGCCCGTTGACCATTCGAAACGCAAAGGGACAAACTGCGCAAACGTCGCATTGATGCCAATTTCACCGCCCGAAACACCGTTCAGCAAACCGTTCATCATCGGGAGCAATGCGTATGCGAGCAACAACGCCAAACCGAAACACACCGCCGTAAACGCCACGGACTCAAGGATATATTTCATCACTATTTGTCCTTTCATGGCACCATGAAGCCGTCGTGTTGCCATCTCTTTGGCACGTTTTCCCGAAAGGGCCATGTTGAGGTTGACATAGTTGAAAATGGCCGAAAGCAAGAGCAACAAAACCACCACCGTAAGCATTTGCAGCACCGACTTGTTGCCTTTCTTGAACACCCACTGGCTATCATTGAAAAAAACCTCTGGCAAGTTATAGATTGGCATAGCACTCACGAAACCATCGGAATAATTAGGCAGCCCGACCGCCTCGACTTTCTTCGCAAGCTGCTCACGGTCGGTGCCTTCGTGGACTTTTATCAGAGTCACATACGAGCCAATGGAAGTGAATGGTTCCTTTTCCCCCGATACATACAATTCATTGAATTCGGGGTTGAAAAGCACATCGGTGTGCGGCACCATCGAGTTGGCGGCATCCTTAAACACGCCACAAACCACACTTTCAATTTTTTCATCGAAATAAGTGACTTTGAGTGGTTTACCAATAGCATCGCCATTGAAGGCGCGGTTGGCAAGTGACTCAGACACGAGACAATGCCCTTTGAGGCGGAACTCGTCGAGATTGCCGTCAATCAAAATGAGACTTGGGAAGAGTTCAAAAAGCTCCGGGTCGGCCTCGGCGACTACGGCACTGACAGGCTGCTCGTCGCCGAAGGTGATGTAGCCGTCATAGTCGGAGCCAGAGATGCGGCACACGGCTTCAGCCTCGGGAAGCTTGTCCTCAAAGACGGCCTTGTCCCACCACGACAGCGACATATAATCCTGGCATCCTACGGCATAAATCCTATCTCGATAAGGGTTGCCGTAGGCCACGGAATACTGTTGGTACACATAATTGCCAATCAGGATGACGAACGCGAGGCTCACCACCAGTCCCACCGCCTCCACGGCGGTGTAGAGTTTGTTGCGGCTGAGGAATTTGAGGTAGCTTTTCATATCATTTGGTTTTAGGTTCCACACTGCGCTGCGTTTGTGTGGAGTTAATTGCACTTCGTGCGTTTTGCCTCTCCGAGGCTGCTCAAGGAAAAGTCTTAATATAAATTCGCATAATTCGCATAATTCGCATAATTCGCATAATTCGCATAATTCGCCGACGTTTGTTCGCCGTTTACAGTTCCGGCAGAACATCCTCCACGATCCTGCCGTCGAAGAGGTCGATGACGCGGCCGGCGTAGCCCGCGTCGCGCTGCGAGTGGGTGACCATCACGATGGTGGTGCCCTCGTCGTGCAGCTCGGTGAGCAGGTCCATCACCTCCTTGCCGTTCTTGCTGTCGAGGTTGCCGGTGGGCTCGTCGGCGAGGATGAGCTTGGGGTTGGCGACCACGGCGCGGGCGATGGCCACACGCTGCTGCTGTCCGCCCGACAACTGCTGCGGGAAGTGCTTGGCCCGGTGCTTGATGGCCATGCGTTCCATGAGGGCGGTCACGCGCTGTTTGCGCTCCGTGGCGCTGATGTTCAGGTACTTCAGCGGCAACTCGATGTTCTCATAGACGTTCAGCTCGTCGATGAGGTTGAAGCTCTGGAACACGAAGCCGATGTTGCCTTTGCGGAACTTGGTGCGCTCCTTCTCCTTCAGGCTGCCGACCTGCTGGCCGAGCAGCTCGTAGGTGCCCGAGGTGGGGTTGTCCAAGAGACCGAGAATGTTGAGCAGCGTGGATTTGCCGCAGCCCGACGGCCCCATCACGGCGACGAACTCGCCGTCCTGTATTTCGAACGAGACACCGTCCAACGCGAGGGTCTCGATTTCTTCCGTTCGGAAGATTTTGGTGAGGTTTTGTACTTTTATCATATTGTAAGGTATTTTGATATTTCTATATGACAGGGCTACCAAGCTCTTGCCCCTGCCGGGGCTGCTCAAGGAATATGTCTTTATATAATTCGCATAATTCGCTCAATTCGCCGACTATTGTTCGCCGTTCACTCTTTCTTCAACGCCTCCGCAGGGTTAGTCCTCGCAATTCTGACACTACTCATAACGACTACGACTGCTACGATGAGAAGAACCACCGTTGCGCCAAAAATGAAATACAACGGCGAGAGGCCGATGCGCTCGGCGAACTGTTCAAGCCATTTGTCGGCAACGAAATAGGCGAAAACACACGCAAAAATCGACATAATAAGAGATAACTTCAACACACCCCAAGCAAAAATACTTAGTACATCTCTCTCTGTAGCACCGTTAATTTTGCGGATGGCCATTTCTTTGCTCCGACGACTCGACTCATCGCGTATGAAACCGATGAGGCCCAACATGGCAATCATCAATGCAAAAATGGAACCGATGAAAACGGTGTTGCGCATCTTGCGACTATCTTCGTATGCTGAATGCATTTCGTCCGCATATACTTTCAACTGTACATCTTTTCCATCAAGGGCCTTAGAAATGGCTTCCTTCAGCTTCCCAATCGTGGTTTCATCCATTTTATTCACTTTGAAAACCAGATGCGGCATATAAGACTCTCCGTCCTCCAAACTGCCGTAGAAACGCACGCTCGGTCGGGTATCCATATCCAAGAGGCTACCCAGACGATAGTCGCGGTAAACACCTGTGATCGTGAATGATTTAAGATTTGTCAAAGAGTTTTCGTGTCCGGTAATCATAATCTGTTTCCCTACCGCTCCATCGCTCCAGTCCGTGAAGTCATTCATTCGTTTCACGAAACTCTCGCTCACCACCACTTCATTGGAATCGGCCGGTGCGCGACCGTCAACAAACTCCATCCCGAAAAGAGCATAGAATTGCTCTGTGGCCTCGTATTGGTCGGCCACGTTGAACAATTCACGATCATCACCGGGAAGATATATGTTGTCGCCATTCGACCAAATATAAGGAAGACCATAACTTGCTGCTATGTGTGTCACTTCAGAAAGTTGGCCAAGAGCATTCACCACACGTTGTTGAGCCTCTTGATTTCCGTCGTACATATCCACAAACAACACATTCTCATAATTGTAGCCCGGGTCGTCGTTCATCATTTTATGATATTGCGAAGCGATGACCATCAGCATCGAAATGACAAATACATTGACAAACACCTGAACGCCAAGCAGTCCTATTTTCCATCGCCGCGAATTTTCCGTATAATTGCGGAAGGCCACCGAAACGGGAATGCGCATGTAAAGCTGCGCAGGAACGAAAACGGAAACGAACAGCACAAGCAACAGCACAGCCACAATAGTCCAAATGCTTTGGGGAACAAGTAATGTCCCAAATGGCACACCCAACAAGTTCTGTATCAATCCTTTTGTGGCAAAAATAATGGCAGCTGCCAAAACGAGTGCCAATAATAGATGTATTATCGACTCCCGAGCCAATAATCCATAAATACTGAAAGCGTTCGCACCATAGCACTTTCGTACCCCAATTTCTTTGGCTCGATGTACCATAGACGAAATTGTGATCAGGATATAGTTGAGTAAGCTGATGACAATCAGCATTGTTGCAATAACGGAAAGCAGTATTACCATTGAATGCACCGAAGACTCTTTGAGGTGGGTTTTACCAAATGGTGCAAGATAATACCACAGCTTCATGCCGTTCTTCTCAAACTCCTGCAAAGGCTGATGAGCCTCCTGCATCCTACGGATGGCATCGTTAAGCGATTGCGGATCAACACCTTGTTGCAATTTCACAAATCCCACATAGCGGTCGTTACCGACCCAGTTCTCCGTGCTGCTTTTTGAATAACTCTCCATCGACAGCAAAATGTCGGCGTCTATAGAACCATTTTTAGGGAAATCCTTGAATACGCCCTCAATAGTCATTTTCAACAAAGGGACATCCTCGTTGTAGATGATTTTGCCAATACATTCCTCAACGCCACCCATTTTTTTGGCAAACGACTCCGATATCATCAAACATAGCGGCTCTGACAGCACTTTCTCCGGATTGCCAGCCAGAATGGGACGGTCAAAAACGCGGAAGAAGCATGAATCGGCTAAACGGAGATTTCCGGTGATGACATTGCCATCCTCGTCCAAATAACGGTCACTATTGAAATAGAAAGTCATTCGGGTGGCTTCTTCCACACCCGGCACCTCTGCCTTGAAGCCAAATGCTACCGCACCACTCACCTGAGGGAAATCTCTGGATTCGCCCTGTAGTTCGTAACCAGAACGGATACAATATATACGGTCCACATCTTTATAGAAACTGTCGTACGACAACTCGAAGCACACTTTGGCAATCAGCACGATGCCGATGGCGAGCCCCACCCCGAGGGAGAGTATTTGGATTAAGAGATTACTTTTTCGATACATATTAATTGATGTTTGGTTTTACGTTTTTATCTGACCCACATTTATTCCTTTTTTAGCACCACCGCAGGGTTAGTCTTCGCGGCACGGAGCGTCTGCCATAACACGGAAAGGAAGGCCAGCAGCAGGGTAATCACAACCGCTACGACAATAATCCAGCCGTAATGCTCTATGCGGTAGGCGAAGCGCTCCAAGTATTTGCCGCTAAGCCATACAGCAATGGGAGCTGCGATGATTGCGGCTATTCCAACGAGAATCATATAGTCTTTCACCGTGCGCCGCAACTCGCGCCGCAGGTCACTGCCAAAGGCCTTGCGGATGGCGATACTCTTCGTGTTCTCGCCACTGTAGTAGGTGCTCATGGCGATGAGGCCGAGCAGGGAAATCAAGACAGATAGCAGCATGAAGAGTTCCACAAGACGCATGGCCACTTTGACATTCGCAAGGCTCGCTTTCTGTAAATCCTCCACGTAACCGTGCTGTTGGGGCGGAGTTGCAATCCCGTTTTTCTTCACAGAATACTCCTCGTACGCCTTCATGATGGAGGTTTCCGCATTTTTATAATCGCCTGATACATAAACTATTAAACCATCTGCAACAGACATGTCCTCTTTTCGACCGATGACAATGGCGGAATAGTTATCTATGGTCGAGGATGCGGCACTGTTCGTAGGGATGTCTTCATAAATGCCCCCGACATATTCCACCTTGGCCCCGTTAAAGTTATTGAATCTCTGACTGTAATAGGTCATGGAAGAATCATTCAGTATCAGCCTGTCCGCCAAAGACTTAGAAAACCATACGGAATTGATTCGAGGATGCCCAAAATCTTCTAAGACATGCAGCCCGAGCTGGTCAAAATAGACCTCGTCACAAAGAACAGACGACACTGTGAGGAGCTCTCCCCCATCCAAAGTCGGGAAGCCATAGCCTTGAAAGAGTTGTCCAGCGAAACCGCGTCCGCAGCCAACACTCTTCACCCCGGGAATCTTCTCCAATTGGTCTATAAGCGGCTGAACCCCAGTATAGTTCGGTGCAAAGAATCCGAGTACATACAATCCTTCTGAACGGGCGTTGAGCGGACGGTCAAGCATGTGCCGCATCTGTACCTCCATCAACAAAGCCAAGGCAATCATCACAACGGTAATTACATTTTGGCATACAATGAACACCTTGCTAAACAGCATCTTACTTTGGAGTCGGTAAGTACCGCGCACCACATCGATAGGAGCGAAACGCGAAGCTAAAACCGCCGGTGCCAGCCCTGCCAAAACACCCACCAACACAATGATTGAAAGATAGATTGCGACAGAACCTGACGACATGTTCAAGCGAACGGCTGCGAACTGAGACGGGCTGACGCTAAATTGGCCGGCAACGCCTAACAGCAACTCGTTCATCTTCGGAAGCAACGCCCATGCCAACAGCAGCGCAAGAGCGAAACAAACTGCCGTAAATGCAACTGATTCAGTGATATACTTGAGTATTATCCTCGACTTTTGAACCCCAAGCAACCGTCTTGTGGCCATCTCCTTCGCCCGCTTGCCCGACAATGCCATGTTCAGGTTGATATAGTTGAACAAAGCTGAAACGAAAAGCAGCAACACTACTACTGACAAAACCCTTAAAACCTGCCTGTTACCGTTCCTAAAATGAAACTGTCTTTCGTGGAAAAAGACTTCTGGCAACGTGTAAATCGGGAATTCCTTGCAAATTCCGATTTTATCGTAATTATTGTGGCAAATCTTCTCCACTTTTTTCGCTAATTGCTCTCTATCTGAACCTTTCTCCACTTTTATCAAAGTCACCCAATCCCCAACGGAACAGAATGGGTAGCGCATTCCGGGTGCGTAAGAGGGGTCAAACTCCGGATTAAGCAGAATGTCCATCTGCTGCATCAACGAATTTGTGAAGTCGCGATAAACGCCGCAGACCGTAAAAACCCCATTATCTTTATAAAAATATTGCACCTTGATTTGTTTACCTACGGGGTTGTCGCCCAACACCCGCTTCGCAAAACTCTCAGACACAAGGCATTGCCCTTTCAGGCGATAATTGTCAAGACTGCCATCCACCACAGGATAGTCGGAGAAAATCTCAAACAATTCGGGGTCGGCGTACGTGACCACCGCGTTGAAAGATTCGTCCTTGTACCTTGCCAGGGCATTATTATCGGTGGTTCCTACCCTGCAAGCCACTTCCACTTCAGGGATTTCGGCCTCGAAGTAGGCTTTGTCCCACCACGACAGCGAAAGGTAATTTTCATTACCCACAGCATAGATGCGGTCGCTGTCAGGCGTGGAATAGGCAATAGAATACTGCTGATAGACATAGTTGCCGATCAGAATGACAAAGGTTATGGAGATGACGAGTCCCACCGCCTCGATGGCGGTGTAGAGTTTGTTTCTGCTGAGGAATTTGAGATACGATTTCATATCATGTTGGTTTTATCCCAGAGCTCGCTTCGCTCACACTGGGTTGACATAGGTCTGGAATATGTTCTATGATAAAATTCGCATAATTCGCATAATTCGCCGACGTTTGTTCGCCGTTTACAGTTCGGGCAGCACATCCTCCACGATGCGGCCGTCGAAGAGGTCGATGACGCGGCCGGCGTAGCCCGCGTCGCGCTGCGAGTGGGTGACCATCACGATGGTGGTGCCCTCGTCGTGCAGCTCGGTGAGCAGGTCCATCACCTCCTTGCCGTTCTTGCTGTCGAGGTTGCCGGTGGGCTCGTCGGCGAGGATGAGCTTGGGGTTGGCGACCACGGCGCGGGCGATGGCCACACGCTGCTGCTGTCCGCCCGACAACTGCTGCGGGAAGTGCTTGGCCCGGTGCTTGATGGCCATGCGTTCCATGAGGGCGGTCACGCGCTGTTTGCGCTCCGTGGCGCTGATGTTCAGGTACTTCAGCGGCAACTCGATGTTCTCATAGACGTTCAGCTCGTCGATGAGGTTGAAGCTCTGGAACACGAAGCCGATGTTGCCTTTGCGGAACTTGGTGCGCTCCTTCTCCTTCAGGCTGCCGACCTGCTGGCCGAGCAGCTCGTAGGTGCCCGAGGTGGGGTTGTCCAAGAGACCGAGAATGTTGAGCAGCGTGGATTTGCCGCAGCCCGACGGCCCCATCACGGCGACGAACTCGCCGTCCTGTATTTCGAACGAGACACCGTCCAACGCGAGGGTCTCGATTTCTTCCGTTCGGAAGATTTTGGTGAGGTTTTGTACTTTTATCATATTGTAAGGTATTTTGATATTTCTATATGACAGGGCTACCAAGCTCTTGCCCCTGCCGGGGCTGCTCAAGGAATATGTCTTTATATAATTCGCATAATTCGCTCAATTCGCCGACGTTTGTTCGCCGTTCACTCTTTCTTCAACGCCTCAGCAGGGTTAGTCCTCGCGGCGCGGAGGGTCTGCCAAAGCACCGAAAGGAAGGCCATCAGCGCGGTGAGTAGGACGGCCACGACAAAGATCCAGCCGTAATGCTCGATGCGGTAGGCGAAACGTTCCAAGTACTTCCCGCTTAGCCAGACAGCGACAGGCACACCGATCATTGCCGCGATTCCGACGAGGAGCATGTAGCCTCTGACCGTGCGCCACAGCTCGCGCCGCACATCGCTGCCGAAAGCCTTGCGGATGGCGATGCCCTGGGTATTCTCGCCACTGTAGTAGGTGCTCATGGCGATGAGACCAAGCAACGATAGCAGCACTGATAATCCCATGAAAATCTCCAACAACCGTACGGTACGTTTGGCAGGCTCCAACGACTTAAGATTCAGGTCGTCCACATAACCGCAATCGTCCTGTCCCGCAAAGGGTTCCCCATCCTTTTCCGCCCACTGCTGGCACTGTTTCAGGATAATCTTCCGGGCCTCCGAATGGTCGCCGATGGTTCTGACAAATAGGTCGCTTGCCCATGCCAACTTCCGGGTTTCCTGTACCAGTACACCCACGTTCTAGTTGCTTAAGCCATCCGGAGAGGCCGCGCTCTCCCCCGGGAAATCTTTAAGCATTCCGCCGATGTAGTCGGCATCCTGATTCATCATGATTGCAAGTTTTTTCGGCATGGTAACGGAAGTGTCAGAAGCCCCGCTTTTGGTATATGCATGTTCCCCTAACCAAAGCGAGTTGGCGAGTGGATGGCCGAAATCCTTCACCACCTCGAAACCTAACATGCGAAAATAGGCACTGTCACCGATGAGCAACTTCAAGATGAAATCTTCCTCTTCCAAACGTATGCCGACAGAATAAGCCGCGCTTCCGGGAAATCCTCTCCCAATGCCGACCTCTTTGACACAAGGCAGTTGCGCTATTTCGTCGGCCAAAGTCGCCAAATGAGGCACAGAATACCAGATGCCGCTGATGTAAAACAAGTCTTTCGTGTTCGCATGGGTAGGTCGCCTGATCATGTGCCACATCTGAACCTCCATCACGATGGCAATGGCTATCAGTATAACAGACAGGACGTTCTGGAAGACGATGAAGATTTTGTTGAGCCACATCTTACTGTGATAGCGGAAGGTGCCCCGCACCACATCGATGGGTTCGTAGTGCGATGCATACAGTGCCGGCAACCAACCCGAGAGCGTCCCTAACAGCAGGATGCCACTCAGATACGCGACTATGTAAGCCGGTTTCATCAACAACTGCAATTGAATGTCGCTTTCCGGTGTTGCACTGGCCAACAGCCAGTTCATCACGGGAACAAGGGCGTGAGCCATCAAAAGGGCGAAAACAAAACACACCGCCGTGAACAAGACGGATTCGACGATAAACTTGCCCATGACGGAAAGTTTCTGCGCACCCAAAAGCCTGCGGGTGGCCATCTCCTTGGCGCGTTTCCCCACCAACGCCATGTTGAGGTTGACGTAGTTGACGAGCGCCGACAGAAGGAGAAGGAACACCACCACTGTCAATATCCGTATGCTACTGAGGTTGCCTTGTCGTAGTACAGAATCGCAATCAGAGCGAAAGAACATTTCCTTGAAACCGAATACTTTAAGTTCTTTGTTGAGCCACGATCCATAGTTCTGACGGCTAACTTCAAGTATCTGGGCCAGGAAATCTTCTTCGTTGGTGTTTTCCATCCTGCGGATAAAGGTCTTCGTGCCATCCACGCTATGGAAAGGTTCGCGCCCAGCCCACCATTTCTCATTCACCGGAATCAGTACATCAATGTGGGCAACCAAGGTGTTTTCCGGACCATCCATAATGCCGCAAATGATGTATTCCTCCTCCTCTCCTTCTATGCCGAAACGTTGTCCTATAAGGTCGCCCTTTTTCTCCAGACTGTTCGCGAAACTCCGGCTGACAATGGCGTTATGGGTGCCGTCGAACGGGATGGCTGTGCCCTCCACAAGGCTAAACTGGGGAAAGATCTTGAAGAACTCCGCATCCACCTGACGAACTTCCGCTTCATAGTTTTTTTTGTGGTAAGAAATCTCGTCGGTGGCATAGCCAAAGCGAGCTATAGCCTCGATTCCAGGCACCTGTGCTTCGATGGAGGCTTTGTCCCACACCGAAAGCCCCAAGTTGGAGGTGGTGCCGAGGCCGTAAATGCGGTCATGGCCAGGTTGCTGATACACGACGGCCAGATTTTGCGTCACATAACTGCCAATCAAGATCACGAACGCGAGACTCACCACCAAGCCCACCGCTTCGACGGCGGTGTAGAGTTTGTTGCGACTGAGGAATTTAAGGTAACTTTTCATATTTTTTTGTTTTAAGCCCCACACTGCGCTTCGCTTGCATGGGGTTATTAGCGCTTCGCGCGTCTTGCCTCTCCGAGGCTGCTTAAGGAATTATTTTCTTTTATATTCATCTATTCATCGTTTCTTCATCGTTCTTGTATATCATTTTTCGTGCCAAAAACACAATCTTTTGATTTTCATACCTTTGCTTTATTAACAAACGAATGGATGTAAAGATTTCTTACAGCGGTGTAAAGAACATTTACAAGCGACATCCCCTTTCTTGGAAGCCATAACTGAACGTTCATGATGGCAAAGATACTATTTTTAGGACAAAGGCTTTCATTTCCACTTTTTGGAGCTGGTACAAGAACTAAGTATGATTGACGGAAAAGTGTATTATTTCATACGATTGTTTTTCCAGAAAAGTGTATTTTTGCAGACTTGAATTTAACGGAAAAGTGTATGTTAAAAAGAAAGATTCAAAAGGAAATCGCTGATTATCTTGATAATGGGTCTGATAAAATACTGGTTCTTGATGGAGCTCGTCAGATAGGGAAGTCTTTTATCATTCGGTATGAAGGGCAAAAACGTTTCTGCTTTCGGTTCTTCCCATCGAGGTTAAATCGGGGAAAAACTACAATGAGCACGCTTCGTTGGATGCCTTTGTCGCCACTCCCGACTACCACATCGAACAAGCTTTTGTAATGTCGAACGAGCGCGAAGTCAAGCAAAACGGGAAGGTGACTTATCTTCCGATATACTACGTCATGTTTTTCATTCCGTCAACCCCACCGACGGAAGTTCTGCTGTAATTCGCTTTTTTGCAAAACAACTTCCTTGGCGCAATCTCATATTTACGAAAACCAAAGTGTTGTCCATAACCAACAGTTTATACACAAAAGTGTTGCCTATAGACAACATTTTTGTGTATTTTCGAATTCTATTCTAAGAAAGCATATACTATCCCCATCATTCATAATTCTTAATTTCCAACACTTCCGCCTCCCCGAACCCGTCATACGACGACGTGATTACCTTTTCCCCTGGTTCTAACCCCTCTAAAACCTCGTAGTACTGCGGGTTTTGGCGGCCGATGCGGATGTCGCGTTTCACGGCACGCTTGCCGTCGGGGGAGACCACATAGATCCACTTGCCGCCGGTCTTCTGGTAGAAGGCGCCGCGCGGTATCAGGACGGCCTCCACCGGCTGGCCTAACTGCAGGTTCAGGTAGAAGGTCTGGCCGGTGCGGATGTTCTCCGGCTGCCCGTCGGGGAATTTGAAGTCGGCCTTGAACTTGCCGTCGCGGACCTCGGGATAGACCTTGCGTATCAGCACGTTGCACTTGCCGCCCTGCCGCTCGAAATCGGCGGTCAGCCCCGCGCTCACCCGGTCGATATAGTGCTCGTCAATCAGGGCTTCGAGCTTGTAGTTGTCCTGGTTGTTGATCTGCCCGACCTTGCTGCCCGCCGCGACAGACTGTCCGAGCACCACATCCACAAGGCCAAGCTCGCCGTCAATCGGGGCTTTGATGGTAAGGTTCTCCTTGCGATGACGTATCATCTGCATGTTGAGCCGCATGTTCTCCAAACTTTCGCGCATCTGCCGGATTTCCACCGAACGGTAGAGGCTGTCCTGCTTGGCGCGGTTCTCGACCAGCTTGAGCCGGTCGGTGGCCAACTGGTACTCCTCCTCGGCCTGCAAATACTCCTCCTTCGCGACGAGGTTGTCGTCATAGAGCGATTTTTTCGCCTCGTAGGTGCGTTTTTTGCGGCGCACCTCCATCTGCAGCTGCAGTTTCTCCTGCTGGAGGTTCAGTTTCTGCTGTTCCATGGCGATCATCGTGTTGCGGAGAATGTTCTCCTTTTCGGCGAGGTCGGCCTCGGCGTTGAGAATCTGCATGTCGAGCGCTTCGTTGCTGAGGATCAGGATGATGTCGCCCTCGCGGACGTGCGAGCCCTCCTCCGTCACAATCTGCTGCACCACACCGCCCTCCAAAGGGCTGAGCTGCACGGTGGTCATCGGCACCACCTGCCCGGTGACGCGGATATAGTCGTTGAACTCGCCGCGCCGCACTTCGCTGACGGTGAGGGTGTCGCCGTTCGTGCGCAGTCGCGAGGCGTTGTCCCGCAGCAGCAGCCACCCGATGAAGACGAGCAGCAGCGCCCCGCCCCAGTAGGGCAGTGCCTTGCGGGTGAAGAGTTTGCGGATTCCTTTGGTTGGTTCTATCTGTCTGTCCATTTAATGATTATTGGTTATGGGTTATAGGTTATTGAAGCTGATACCAGTGTAATATCGCACCACCCACGTCTTCAGAAACAGCTGCAGCCTTGCGTTGAGCAGGTCGGCGGTGGAGGAGAGGTGGTTGTCGGCGACCGTACGGTATTCGAGGGCGGAGAGGAGGCCCTGCTCGAACTGGCGCGTGCTCATCGCGTAGAGTTGCTGCTGCAGGGCGGCGTGCCGCTCGGCTTGGCGCAGGGCGGCGGCAGCCCCATCGCGGTCGGCGAGGGCGCGGCGAACCTCAGCCTCCACGCCCTGCCGCGTCTGCATGTAGCGGGCCTCCGCACGGTCGCAGTCGTGGCGTCGCCGCGCGATCTCCGTCTGCCGCGACAGCCGGTCGTAAATCGGGATGCTCAGCGAGAGCTGCACGTACTCGCCGCCGTTGTCGGAGAGCTGCCGCCAATAGGGGACCGGCACATAGCCCGCCCGACCCGGATAGGTGAAATAGGTCGAGGACCAGCCGCCATACAGCGACAGCGACGGTAGCAGCTGCCACTTCGCGGTCTTGAGGGCGAGCTGGGCGGTCTGCCGCTCATTTTCGGCTATGATTACGGCCGGCAGACGCTCCGCCGCCCTACCCGCTTCCATTGCGAGCATACCCTCCGACAACGTTGTGTCCACCTCTACGTCGGTGACGGAAAACAGCTGGTCTGTCGGATACAACATAATGTCCTTCAAGGTGATATAGGCATTTTGAAGCTGGTTTTCACAAACGGTGAGCTTGTAGCGGCGGTCGGAAAGGTCGGCCTCCATCTGCAGGACGTTCGCCTGCGACTTCTGCCCCAACTCCGCCTGTCTCTGCGCAAGACGCAAGGCCGTCTCCGCCGTCTCCGTCTGCGCCTGTATTGTTTTCAGCAACTCCGTGTAATAAAGCACGTTGCAGTAGGCTTCCATCGTGGCGAGACGAATGCGGTCTTCGCCCTGCTGGATTCTCGTTATGCCCGTCTCCTCTGCCAACTTTGTGATTTTCATATTGTTGACCGCACGGAATCCGTTGAAGAGGGTGATGCCGGCGGAGAGGCCGTAACCATTGTGGAAAGAGGTGGTGGTGCTGTAGGTGTTCGTTTCGGGGTCGATGGAGCGCCCGAAGTTGGAGTAGGCGTAAACATCGCCGCTGACGGACGGGGTGAAGGCGTTGAGGATGGCGTTGCGGCGGGCCAGCTGCGCGTCGCCGAGGTCGGCCTGCAGCACGCGCATATCCGCCGAATGCGCCAGGGCGTAACGCACACAGTCGCCCAGGGTCATCACCGCCGTGTCCTGCGCGTTCGCCGCCCCGAACAAGAACGTCATCAATAGGGTTATCGTCATTCTTCTTGCCATACTTTCTCGTTTTTGCAGTTGTAGAGACACAAGGCATTGCGTCTCTATGGTTTGACGAAAAACATGCCAAAAGGATGCCAAAACTGTAATGTTCTGATTTTGAAATGGTCAGCGAAAGAGGGCGAAAGGGAAGTGTAAGAAAATCTTACAACGGGTGTAAGGGATGTTAACAACGGGTGCGAAATCATCGCGCCTTGTTGTCCGATTGTCGGAAATCATGGATTCCATAACAGGCGAAGCCGAGTGCCATGATGAAAAATAATTTTTCAGAAATGCGCCGACGTATCAAAAAAAAATGTATTTTTGCCGCCGATTTCAACTGCTGCGTTCTTCTAACGGTTAGGAATCAAGATTCTCAATCTTGCAATACGAGTTCGATTCTCGTACGCAGTACAAAAGCATGGCCATCTGTCATAAGCAGATGGTTTTTTTGTATGATGAACTCGTGCATCCGCAAGTTCCAAACGATATGAAGAAGATACTCTATTGGATACGAAATGCGCGGGCATATGCACTTCCGCAAAGTGCCCTGCCCGCCGTGGTAGCCGTATTCATGGCAGTCGGGAGCGACCATTTCTCCATCTGGCTGAGCATTGTCGCGGTGGTGGGTGTGATGCTGGCCCATCTGTCGGTGAACCTTTTCGACGACTATTTCGACTTCCAGTTCAAGAGTGAGGAGGTCCGGGAACGGATGGCGGCGAAAGGGGAGCGTGTCCGCCGCTGTGGGTCTTTGGGTGGTCAACATCCTGTTCACACACTCCATGATGGAAACCTCAGCGGACAAAAAAGTGGGCAAGAAAACTTTGGCGGAGGTGCTGAAGAGGCATCCCCTCCAGCTGGCTGCCTCCGCCCTCTTCAACTTCACACCGTACGTTATCTTGCTGATTGCCCTCTTGTACAGTCACTTGCATCTTGCATTTGGCGCAATTTTCCTTGTACTGCCAAGATCCGTCGCTCTTTTTTATCTGTTATGGCAGTATTGCTACCATCCTGATCGTGAATTCAAACGGAAATGGTGGTACGGCCCCATCGAGCACTGGGATGCCATCTGTGAAAAACATCTGGAATGGTTTGCCATCCGCTGGTTCTTAGCCCGCAACATCCTGCAATTCGCCAGTCTCTGCTTTATCGTTTGCTCGCTGTTACAATAGCGGTTACACGGTATTGCGCATTTCTGCAGACAAAAAATGACATGGAGGCAATTATTCACGATTATTTTGTACTTTTGCCACCGTGAAAAAACTTTTGCTCATAATAGGGGTGATGTGCTGTCTGATGACAGTGTCGGCACAGCAAAAACGCTACGCCGCCCGTGTCTTCGACGGCATCACGTACCAGCCTTTGGTAGGTGCAAGCGTCTATAATGCCACCACACAAAAGTTTGCATTCACGGATAAGAACGGCCGCTTTGAGATTGACCTCTCGCTCAACGATACCCTTATCATCTCCAAATCCATTTACCGTCAGCTCGTTGCTATCATTGACAAAAAACTGTTTTACGGTTTCGAAGACTTTTTCCTTTACTACAAAGCCACCATGCTGAAGGAAGTGACCATCATCGGCATCAACCCGTCGTACGAAGGGTTCAAGAAGGACATTGTCACAATGGAGCTGCCGGACTACTACAAGCGCATGGAGGAGTCGCAATTGTCGGAATGGCAAAGGGCCAACGCAACCTATAAACCGGACGGCAACATCCTGTCTCTCGGCGGCACTGTCACCATGTCTCCTATCTCTTATTTGTATGACAAGTACAGCAAAAAAGCCAAGATGAACCGCCTGTATAATGAAATGCTGTCGTATGAAGACGAGATGGAGCGCATCCAAATGAAATATAATCGGGAAATCGTCTCTGAACTTACCGGTCTGCAGGGTGACGAGCTGTTGAATTTCATGATATACTGTCGGTTCAGCTATTACGACCTTGTGAGATGGAACGCTGCGCAGATCCGTGAGAAGATACGGTCCAATTATTTTAATTATCAGTACGACAAGATTGAGCATGACGAGCAATAAGGATTTTTGGAGAAAGAATTTCACATGGTTACATGTCGCCGGGATGGCCGTGGCTATGTCTTTGGCGATGCTCTATTGGTACAAATCCGGCCAATTCTCCGACAATATCCTCAAAAAAAGCCCTGTTTTGATGGCAATTTGGGGATTAGCGACAGGGTATATTTTAATAGACCTGGTGAAATCGAGCCAAAACCGGGACGACAAGAAAGAATGATGGTATTAGGTTATTGTGTTACATTTCTACAGTGTTATAAACAGAAACAATAATATTTCAAACTAAATAAAAGTAATTATGACAGAGAAACTACAAACTTTGAGAGACAGCGCGGCCATGAGATGGACCGCTTTGCTGTTGCTGGCCCTGGCCATGTTCTGTTCGTACATCTTCATGGACATCCTTTCGCCCATCAAGGACCTGATGCAGTCGACAAGAGGCTGGGACTCAACCGCTTTCGGTACGATGCAGGGTGCGGAGACATTCCTGAACGTGTTCGTCTTCTTCCTGATTTTCGCCGGCATTATCCTCGACAAGATGGGTGTGCGCTTCACGGCGGTTTTGTCTGGTGCCGTGATGTTGATCGGCGGTCTGATCAAGTACTACGCCGTTTCCGAGGCTTTCATCGGCAGCGGTGTGGAGACCTGGTTCACCAACCATCTCAACTACATCCCCGGTTTCCAGGAACTGGGTGTGGCTCCGTTCTATGAGGGGATGCCCGCTTCCGCCAAAGTGGCCGCAGTCGGTTTCATGATCTTCGGTTGCGGTGTCGAAATGGCCGGCATCACTGTTTCCCGCGGTATTGTGAAATGGTTCAAGGGCCGCGAGACCGCGTTGGCCATGGGTTCCGAAATGGCCCTCGCCCGCCTCGGCGTCGCCACTTGCATGATTTTCTCACCCTTCTTCGCCAAGTTGGGCGGCACTATCGACGTGTCCCGTTCTGTGGCGTTCGGTGTGGTACTCCTCTGCATCGCCCTGATGATGTTCATCGTCTATTTCTTCATGGACAAGAAATTGGATGCCCAAACCGGCGAGGCTGAAGAGAAGGACGACCCTTTCAAAGTGTCCGACATTGGCAAGATCCTCTCTTCCGGTGGTTTCTGGTTGGTGGCTCTCCTCTGCGTGCTCTACTACAGCGCTATCTTCCCGTTCCAGAAGTATGCTGTGAACATGCTGCAGTGCAACCTCACGCTCGTTGAAGCCTCTCCCGATACTTTCTGGGGCGGCAGTTCCGTGACCATCATCCAATACCTGGTGATGCTGTTGGTCGCCGTGTGCTCTTTCACCAGCAACTTCTCCAAAAACAAAACCGCCAAGGTCGGTCTGATGGCGTTGGCTGTCGTGGCCTTGATTGTCTATTGCTGGATGGGTTACATGCGTGGCACGGCTGAGACCATCTTCGCCGTCTTCCCGCTGCTCGCCGTGGCCATTACCCCGATCCTCGGCAACTATGTCGATCATAAGGGTAAAGCCGCTTCCATGCTGATGATTGGCTCTTTGTTGCTGATTATCTGTCACTTGACCTTCGCATTCATTCTGCCGCAGTTCAAAGGCAACGCCGCCGGCGGTGTCATCGTGGCTTACCTGACCATCCTCGTGCTTGGTGCCTCTTTCTCATTGGTGCCCGCCGCTTTGTGGCCGAGCGTCCCGAAATTGGTCGATGAGAAGATCATCGGTTCCGCCTACGCCCTGATTTTCTGGATCCAGAACATCGGCTTGTGGCTCTTCCCGCTGCTTATCGGCAAGGTGCTCGACAAAACCAATCCCGACATTGTCGCCTCCATCGCCCAAGTTAAAGAAGAGACTGCCGCCGCCGTTACCAACGGTTTGATGACTCCCGAACAAGCTGCCAGCCAAGTGCAGGCTGTCGCCGAGCAGGCCGCCGTTCAATACGACTACACCTGGCCGCTGGTGATGCTGGCTTGCTTGGGCATCGCCGCCCTCATTCTCGGTATCGTCCTGAAGGCTGTCGATAAGAAACAGAACCTCGGTCTCGAGGAACCGAACATCAAGTAATTCGCGGAAGCGCAGAATCTTGCTTCTCAGGAATAACAGAAAGGGCATCCAAACGGGTGTCCTTTTTTTTCTGCGGAAAAGTCGCGAACTTCAAAAAATTGTATTTTTGCTTTCGATTTCAAAATCGTTTCGCAAATTTCTTTTGAAATGCAGGAGTTGAAACCTATAATCGTGGTCATTTTGGCGGCAATGAATCTCATCACTTTCTTTGTCTATGGTATTGACAAGTGGAAGGCGCAGCATAAGCGGTGGCGCATCCCGGAGAGTGCGCTGCTGGGTTTGGCGGCCTTGGGCGGCAGTGTGGGTGCGTGGTTAGGGATGCGGGTTTGGCATCACAAGACCCAGCACAAGAAGTTCAAGTACGGGGTGCCGGCGATATTCGTGGCGCAGGTGGCGTTGGCGGTGTGGTGGCTGGCGGCGAATTGAGCGAATTAAGCGAATTGAGCGTTTTTTTGCCGTCTGGTCCGTTTTTTGGCGCAGTCGGGTGGTAATTTTGCCGCATGAAATTAAAAACGGCAAAATGATGAAAGAGAAAAGCAAATTCTACATGGACTGCCACTTGGCGGGCCGCAAGTATCACGAAGCAGACCTTGTTTGGGACCAATTGCGAGTCGGGCTGCCATTGCGTTTGAAGCGCGAGGCCGACAACCGTTACGACCCCGAGGCCGTGCAGGTCATCTTCAAAAGCGACGGCGAAGACTTCCTCCTCGGCTACATCCCTCGCGGCGACAACCGCAGTCTCGCCCCCTTCTTCGACATGGACCACACCGACCTCTTCGACTGTCGCATCAACCGCATCAACCCGGAGGCGCACCCCGAGGAGCAGATCCAGCTGACGGTGAGGATACGGAGGAAGGATAGCCAGCACGGTTAATAGTCTCGACATCACTCCCGACGACCTGGCGGTCAGCGACAATGTGAATGTGGTGTGGGGGTTGAAATAGAAATGGGGTAAATCAATTGTTGGAAGAAATACTATCGTACGTTAATCTACTTGTTTTTTTACCTGAAATAGACTTGAAATGGTGTTTTTTTTTATTTTTGCGATTTAAATTTGAGCGCCTGAAATTCTGAAGAAGATATCATCATTGTATTGACAATAGAAATAAAATATGAAAGAAAAGCTAAACAGTATCGAACAAATCACTGCACTTGCTACGCAAATGGGACGAAAAATTATAATAAGTGAACTCCCGCAATATTTTCAGAACCCTGAAATTACAGATCACGGAGGTCACTCAGGACAAGGTCTCCTTGTAAATGGAAAATTATACAGGTCTGATAACAAGGCTTTCTATCCAAATGGGATCAAACCTTCAAATACAACTTCTGACATCTCTATAACAGAAAATGTTTCACAATCTCAAAAAAATCAAATGACATTTGTAAATGAGAATGTCGGTAAAACAAGAATAGCAGAAAGTAGATTCGCCGACATCCTTCGCCTCAAGAAAAACATCATCCTCCAAGGTGCGCCTGGCACGGGAAAAACCTATAATACAGCAGCGTTGGCGTTAGCTATCTGCGGCGAACAAATCCCGGAGGACCACCGAGAAGTGATGCGTCGATATGAAGAACTCCAAAAAGAGGGAAGAATCGGCTTTGTCACTTTCCACCAATCCATGGATTATGAGGATTTTGTGGAAGGGATAAAGCCAAAGACAGAAAATGGTATGGTGTCGTATGAAGTTGAGGATGGGATTTTTAAAGTTATTTCAGCTAAAGCAAGAGATAATTTTGAAGATAGTCAAAAGACCGTAGAGATTCTTCAAAAACAAAAAGACATTCAAGAAAGGATGATTGATTTTCTGTCAGACTCACAAGAAAATGCTACTGAATTGAAGACCAAAACTGGTTCGAAATTTATAATCAAAGAGGTGACAGATAAGAACATCATTATTCAAATACCAGAAAACCAAGTTGCTTCACAAATCACACTCCGCATGGCAGAACTTCGTGAACTGTTGGAAAATGATGTTGAATTACATAAAGTTTCAGACATAAAAGCTTATTTTCATCGTCAATTTAACACACAACAGGACTCCTATACCTTTATTCTTGTCAACGAAATAAGAAAGATCAAGGCGAAAACAGTTGTTATTCCCAAAACAGAATTGCAAACATATGTCCTCATCATCGACGAAATCAACCGCGGCAACGTGTCGAAGATTTTTGGGGAACTGATTACGTTATTGGAGGCGGACAAACGTATCGGGGGCGACCATCCGATAAGGGTTACGCTGCCTTACTCGAAAGAGTCGTTCGGGGTGCCGTCGAACTTGTACATCATCGGCACCATGAACACCACCGATCGCAGTGTGGGCAATATCGATTATGCCGTGCGCCGCAGGTTCGCGTTCGCCACGTTGAAGGCAGACAGGAAATTGGTCGAGCAAAACTCTATGCCAGAGGCTATTACATTGTTCGATGCAGTGGAGTCCTTCATCAAGAAGCACCAGATTGATATGGATTTCGAGGATCTGATGGTCGGACATAGCTACTTCTTCGCAAAAGCCGAAAGCGAATTGGAGCTGAAGTGGCAGTATGAGATTCTGCCGTTGCTGAACGAATACATCAAGGACGGTATCATCAATGCGAAACCAATTAGCTCTGATTTGACTATCGCTGATTTTGTCGGAGAATGGCATCCTGCGTCGGCCCAATAGCAGAGCGATATGACAGGGAACAATGGATAACAAGCCGAAAGACATTATTCTATTGCAGGAGCATCAACCTTTTGCCAATCCATACGGATATGGTAATGGGCTTGATTATTCCAATAAAATGGAATATCTTTATGGGCTGAATCTGAAGTTTCAGGAGACGGGCTTTCTCAAAGAACCGAAGTATTTGGGAATCAACGATTGGACCGCTTCCTATTTCATCGGGGCTGCTTGGCTCGTGCCTGATGAACTCGCCGTGGTGGTTACGCCGAAAATGCCCGACATCGATTTTGTGCGGATGTTCTTGTCGGCTTTGGAAATCGATACGCAAAAAGAATCAAACTATTTTGCCCAATGCTACGGCATTCAGTTCGATGAACCGTCTATCGAAACCCCCGAAGAACTTAACCAACTGACACCTCTGTTGGTGTTGCATTTTATTTCCCTGTTGGAACGGTTGCTGAAGCATGGCTTAAAGAAGGACTATCTTCTTCGCGAAGAGAATCTGAAAGCCAAGGTCAAAGGGCGGATTCTGTTCGGCAAGCATCTCAAGACCAATGTGTTCCAGCAACGTAGTGATCGAATGTACTGCCAATATCAGGAATACACCGACGACATCCCTGAAAACCGCCTGCTGAAAAAGGCCCTGCTCTTTTCCGAACGCATCCTCGACAGATGTGATAGTCTGAAGAGACAGTCCCAATATCCCGAAATCCAATTGCGATTGAATCGGTTGAAGGCCTCGTTTAGCCATATTTCCGATGAGATTGAGCCGTATCAGGTGCAGAAGTTGTCTTCCAACAAGCTGTTCAAAGGGTATAAAGAAGCAATAAAGGTGGCGAAGATGATCCTGCGCCGTTTCGACTATTCCATCCGTGAAGCCGCATCCGAACAACAGTCCACCCCGCCGTTTTGGATTGATATGGCAAGATTGTACGAGATGTGGGTGTTATGCCGGTTGCAGAAAAATGCGGTGAATCCAATAATGTTCCAGGAAGCAGGTTTTTATGGGAGGCAAGTCGCCGATTTTGTCATCAGAGAGGAAAGCCTGATTTTGGATGCCAAATACAAATCCAAATATGCAGAAGATTGGGTCGATATAGATGATATTCGCGAACTGAGCGGAAATGCCCGCGATGATCGGTTGTTACCGAACTTGCAGGAGGACTATTCTCCACGTTGCATTATCCTCTATCCAGGTAATACCGATGAACTGAAACCGGAATCAGACGTTCTGTTTGAACAACAAGGCCGGAAGATACCCCATTACCGCAACTTCTACAAAGTCAGTGTGCCGTTGCCTGTTTACGGCGAAGAGCACAAGTGAGAAGGTACTTCCTCATTTTCCGTTCAACTCGTAATACGTGTTCCGTCCGCCAGTATGCTTTTATTTTTCTGCAATTTATATTTTTGTGTCTTTGCAGAAAAATAAAACAGCAAAACAACGATTGATGTGAAACCGACAGTTACACAACTTGAATAATTCTCCCATAATGCGGCTCAGCTTCAAAAAAAATCACACAACAGGAGGTCTGTCACCAAAAAAAGAATATCTTTGCAGACTACTAAATTTAGTACAGTTCATTTATAGTCAAACAATTAAATATTCTTATCATGATTAGTTTGAAAATGCAAGAGGCTATCAACGCCCAAATCAACGCGGAAATGTGGTCCGCTTATCTCTACTTGGCCATGTCCATGGACGCTTCGAACAAAGGATACAAGGGCATCGCCCACTGGTTCCGCAAGCAGTACGATGAGGAAATGGAGCACGCATTCAAGTTCATCCACTACCTTGAAAGCCAGCAGGCCCGGGTGGAGCT
Organism: uncultured Bacteroidales bacterium; assembly: GCA_946186495.1. Classification (GTDB taxonomy): domain Bacteria; phylum Bacteroidota; class Bacteroidia; order Bacteroidales; family WCHB1-69; genus F23-D06. Next base: position 4,516 of record CAMHNQ010000033.1, on the reverse strand, counting down.
CAAAGCCATCGACAAGTTCCCGACCTCGTGGAAGTCGCCGCTCGACATGTTCAAGGAAACCCTCAAGCACGAAAAAGTCGTGACTGGTCTCATCCATGACCTCTATGCCCTGGCCACCAAGGAGAAGGACTATGCCACCACCATCTTCCTGCAATGGTATGTGACCGAGCAGGTTGAGGAGGAGGAGAATGCCCAGGAACTCATCGATGCGATGGAGTGCGTCGGCGACGACAAGGCTGCCTTCTTTATGTTCGACAAAAGCCTCTCCAAACGCTAACTGCCCGAAAAATGTTCCACAAAAAAACTTTTGCCCGGCACTGAATGTCGGGCAAAAGTTTTTTTATAGCGCTGGATTTCCATGGTGGATGTCAGTGCTGTTGGACAGTTCTTTGCGAATGGCGCTGTCTTTGTGCGTGGTGGCTCTGTCCGTCACCACGTCACTTCGTTGCGCTCACAGATCTTCCGCACCAACCCCGTGATACACAAGCTTACAAAGCATATAGCCAGTAACAGCAGTACTTTCGGGAGGAACGAGAATGCGGGGAAGGACACCCCAACGGAGGCGGTCTGCATCGGTATCAACCATTGCGGATGCAGCAGCACGAGCACGATGCCGATGGAGCCCGTGACCACGCCTGAGATGAATACGGCCACCATCATCCGGCGGTAACGCTTGGTCTGCGCCTCGCGGTACCGTTTCGCGTATTCCGCCGCCTCCAACTTCCTGGAAAGCCGCTCCATGTATTCGTCGCGGTCGCCCATGTCCGGCTGGTAACGGGCGAAAAGGTCTTCTATGTTAGTCTCTTTCATCGTTCCAAAATTTGTCTGAGTTTACTTCTTCCTCTTGAAAGCTGCTGCTTCACAGCCAATTGGGAATTTCCCGTGATTTTCGCAATCTCCTTCACCGAGTAGCCGCTGACGTAGAACAGCAGGATGGCGCTCTTCTCCTTCAGCGGCAGCGTGCCGATGGCCTCGTACAGCTCCTGGTATTGGAAGGCGTCGTCGGCATCCGGACCGCCCGGCATTTGCTCCGCCGCGTCCAAGTCCGTGCGGCGGTTCCACCCCGACCGCTGGTGGTCGAGGAAGGTGTTGTAGGCGATCTTGAAGAGCCACGTGGCGAACTTGGCCCGCTCCACGAACCGCTCCATCGCGATGTACGCCTTCACCATCGCCTCCTGCGCGATGTCCTCCGCCTCCATCCGGTCGCCCTCACACAAGGCAAGCAGGAATCTCCGCAAAGACTCCTGCTCCTCCGAAATCAGGGCTATGAATTGTTCTCGTGTCATTCGGAGATTTGCTGCTCGGTCATCCGTTTTTCTTCCGTCTCTATCTCATTCTGTAGCATCTTCTTGCTGACCAGGTAATAGATGATAAGGGCTATACCTATGGCTGTCAAGACGCCGCCTCCGACAACTCCTTTGGTCTTATCCCCTAAAAACACAAAACCAAACAAATGGGTGAAGAAGAGGACTATCCCGATTAATGTGCAGATACAGCCGCCCAAAAGCTTTTCTAACAGTTTTTCTTTCAAGGATTTCTTGCCGTCTTCTGACGGCATATCCAGCTTATCTAACACTTCAGCCGGGTCGAGATTGGGGTTTTTCTCTAACAAGGCCATCAGAATTTCCGTTTTCTTGTCGATTTCGTGATTTTTTCGCTTGTTGGTCAACCACACGATTATTAGTGGTAATGCTATGCAGAGTCCGCCTATTACAAGTAATAGCGCAAGGAGTTCTATAATTTCTTCCATGACAATAATTTTTTAAGGTTATACATTTCTGTTATTTGCCGAATCGATTCAACTGTTAAACGGATAAGAGGGGCAAAAGGTGACATGGGAAGGAAAAATATTTTTGCGGCTTTATGTTGGAAAACCATGCGAAATCTACCCTTCTGATTTTTACAATTAAAGGTTGAATTGTTAAAATAAATTTGTACATTACTGAAACTCAACCACAAAAAAAATTGGCAAAACCTCTTGACAACCGCGCTTTCATGTCGTATATTTGCAGAGGAGAACATTGAATGACAAAATGTCATCGTAATGGATAAACTAAAAAACAAAAGGCAATTATGAAAACAAGGAAAGACAGAACATTCTGCAATGAAAATCCCTCAGGCTATCGACGGCTTCTTCCCGCTCGCGAAACCATCCGTGCCCAATGGCATGATTATAGAGAATCGGACTATTTTGTTACGGTCTGCACACAAAACCGTGTGCATTATTTCGGCGAAGTGTATAATGGGCAAATGGAATTGACAGCAGTAGGCGAATATTTGACGGCGGAAATTGAAAATGTTTCAGATCATTATCCATACGTCGAAATACCCGTTTATGTGATTATGCCAGACCATATTCATTTGATTGTCGCAATCCATCCCCGTAGTAGGGACGCGATTCATCGCGTCCGCGAACCCGACAATCGCGTCCAAGCAGGAGGAATTACAGGGAACAAGAATCCAATGTTGAATGAATCATTGGCAACGGTCATGCGGGGGTTGAAAGCGCGGGTGACACAATTCGCCCGACAAAACAATATCCCATTCAAATGGCAACCCCGTTACCACGACCGTATTATCCGCAACAGGAATGAAAAGATTCGTATTACCAAATATATCGAACAAAATCCCACCAAATGGAAATCGCTGTAGGGACGCGATTTATCGCGTCCGCAATAAACGCCCGCAACAAAACGCCCGCAAAATAAATCGGACGCGTCGCGGACGCGATAAATCGCGTCCCTACGGGGTGGCGAACGGTGCCACCGCGCGGTCGAAAATGCCGTTGACGTAGGCCAGCACCATGCCGTAATTGCTGACGGGGATGCCCGCCTCGATGGCAGGGCGCAACCGTTCTTTCAACTGTTTGCGCGTGACCATGCAGCCGCCGCATTGGATGACCATCGCATACTGCTGTATGTCAGTGATTTGGTTTAGCCCCGACACAAAATCGAACTTTAATTCCTTGCCCGTGAATTTGCGGATGAGGCGCGGCAGCTTCACCCGACCGATGTCCTCGCAGGAGGTGAGGTGCGTGCACGATTCGAGCATCAAGATGCGGTCGCCGTCGTGGAGGTTGCGCAGCTTCGGGGTGCCTTTGAGGTAGGCCTCGAACTCGCCCTTCTGCCGGGCCAGCACCACGCTGAAGCCTGTCAACGGGATGCTTTCCGGAACGATTCTCTCCACTTCATGGAATACCTGGCTGTCGGTGACGACCAGCTTCGGGGCGCGATGGTTTTGGAGATAGTTCGCCAACCAGTTCTCTTTCAGCACGATGGCGATGGCTTCGTTGTCCAAGATGTCACGGATGGTCTGCACCTGCGGGAGAATGAGCCGGCCTTCGGGGGCTTCCGTGTCGATGGGGGTCACCAACAGCACCTCGTCGCCCTCGCCGATGAGGTCGCCGAGCAGCGAGCGCGTGCGGTACGCCGACTCCGGCATAATCCGCACAAGTTCCTGAAGCATTTCATCGATGCCAGTATGCATTTTTGTGCTGATATTCAGCACACTGCATCCATCAACATCCATCTCGCGAGGAGCTTGCAGGTCGCATTTGTTGTTGACGATGAGGTAGGGGAGCTCATACTGCCGGAACTGTTCCAGCAGCTGCCGTTCCGGAATGCCCACCTCGTAATCGGTGATGACAAGGATGGCCAAGTCGATGGTTTTCAGCACCTCCAGCGACTTCTGGATGCGCTTCGCCCCGATGGTGCCTTCGTCGTCAATGCCGGCGGTGTCGATGACGATGCAGGGGCCGATGCCGAAGATCTCGATGGATTTGCGCACGGGGTCGGTGGTGGTGCCGGCCGTGGCGTCCACGATGGCGACCTCCTGTCCCGTGATGGCGTTGATCAGCGAGCTCTTGCCGTTGTTCCGCCTTCCGAAAATGCCGATGTGCGGCTTGTCGTTACGTCCTTTCATGGCGGCAAAAGTACATTTTTTTGGGGAACAATAATAAAACAAAAACGGCTCCGCGAATGCGAAGCCGTTCCGTTTTCAGCCGGTCACTCATCCCAAAACCGGCTGCTCATTAATATAAAAGGGTTATTTTTTCAGAATCTTCTGCACACCGTTGCCGACTTTCAGCATATAAAGACCTGCGGGATAAGATTGCATGTTGAGAGTCACCTGCGTGTCGCCGGTCTCCACCACTTCAAGGAGCTTGCCGTTCATGTTGTAGAGCTCGATGCGGTCGGCATTCTCGTTGATGATGTAGAGCGTTCCGGTGCAAGGGTTCGGGTAGGCGAAGACCTGCGGCATCTCGTGGTTGTCGATGCCGACGGGTTTCTGGTGGATGACACCCACGCCGGTCAAGTCGAAGCCGCAGCTCCAGAAATCGGTCGGGTAGGGATCGTTGACGATGTTCCCGAAGGCGTCATAGGAGGCATGCTGCGGGTTGATGGTGCCCACCACGTCGATGATGCGCACATAGACGATGCTGTCGATGTTGAGGTTGGCGCTGTCGCGCAGCTCTTCCAAATCGAACGGGGTGCCGTAGCCGATTTTGAACTTGCCG
>CAMHNQ010000032.1 GCA_946186495.1 uncultured Bacteroidales bacterium | reverse complement strand
ACTGAATAGAGCATTTGACTACGGATCAAAAGGTTGCAGGTTTGAATCCTGCAGGGGTCACAACAAAAAAACGCTCGCTTTGGTCAAGCTGAGCGTTTTTTGTTTCAGGGAAAAACAATTATAACCTATTGTAATATGAAGAAAGCGGCTTTATTATTCTGTGCAGTCACGATGTTTTCTTTCGCATTTGCGCAAAACGAGTCTATCCATTATGATGTCAATCCGAAATATCCGCACCACGCCACACCGGAGGAGCGGTTGATGATCCCCAGCCTGTCTCAACAAGCGCATCTTCGGGATGCCGTTTATCCGATGGCGCCTGTCAATGCCGTGGCGGAGTTCCAACCTATGGGAGGTGTCATGATTGCTTATCCGCTTGGTATTCCGGTATCCCTTGTGCGTGAACTTTCCCAAATCACTCAAGTGAAAGTGATTGTCTCCTCTGGTTACGACAGCCTGCAAGCCAAACCCTATTTTTCCGACAATCAGGTGAATATGAGTAATGTGGAATTTTGGCTCATCAATCATGATTCTTATTGGGTACGCGATTACGGTCCATGGTTCGTCATTGACGGCCAAGACTCGGTGAGAGTCATCGACTTTACCTATAACCGCCCCCTACGCCAAAATGATGATGCTTCTATGACATATGTAGCTGAAAAACTTGGAGTTAATCGTTTTGAAATGCCTTTTGTGCATACAGGTGGAAACTATATGGTGGATGGTTATGGGACCGCTGCCTCCACCATGCTGGTGCTGCAGGAAAACCCCGCCGAAACGGAATCCTCCATCCTCTCCATGACCCAGAACTACCTCGGCATCGACAACTACATGATCCTCCCCGACCCGCTCGGCGAATATATCGCGCACATCGATTGCTGGGGAAAGTTTTTGGATGTGGACAAGGTACTCATTGGCAAAGTGCCCGAGAATGACCCGCGATATGCTAACTATGAGGCTGTGGCAATGACCTTTGCAGAGTCTACTACACCCTGGGGTAACCACTATCAGGTGTATCGCATTTACGCCAACCCTAACAGCAATCTGGCTACCCCATATACCAACTCCCTGATTTTGAATGACCACGTTTTTGTACCCGTTACAGGCAATTCCCATGACAATGAAGCCATCAGTGTTTATCAACAGGCAATGCCCGGTTACACGATTGTGCCCATCATGCAGAGCGACTACACACCGTGGTACAGCACCGATGCCCTGCACTGCCGCACCCACGAGCTTGCCGACTTGGGGATGCTCTATATCAAACATTACCCGCTTTTGGGTCATAGACATATGTCCGAAGATCTCACTATCTCCGCTACTATCAAGGCTTTAAGCGGAGAAAATCTCATAACAGATTCTTTATTAGTGTACTACAAAATCAACAATGAAGATTGGCAACACCAATTGTTGCAAAACGTTTCCGATAATGAGTATCAATTCAATTTCGGTAACGTTGATGTGCAATCAGGCGATTCTATACAATATTTTATATATGCGAAGGACGAATCCGGCCGTCGTGAAAAACATCCGTACATCGGGGCTGCTGACCCGCATGCTTTTGTGGTCGATGGTGTGGGCATTCCCCAGCAAGAGATGCTGAAAGTGTCCGTTTGTCCGAACCCCGCCACCGACTTTGTGATGATTATGGGAGAAGACCTCTCTGATGTCACCGTTTATGATATGGCCGGTCGGCAAATCGACTATCTCACGCTGTCTGAAAGCGGAATAGAGAAAATTTCTTGTAGTGAATGGCAAAATGGTGTCTATTTTCTGCATTTTCGTGACAAAAACGGACGGATAAGCATACAAAAATTAGTTATCAGCAGATAGTCTGCAGATGTTCATTGTACAATCCGTACGAGTTGGGGGTTCGGCAGTTTTCCGATACCTCACCTAATTCGCCCAATTTGCCGCCTAATATCGTGGATGAAGCAGTGCGATGTTCGTCCGCAGGTTCTCCGCCATCCACCGCATCCCGTTGATTTTCAACGTGCGGTAGCGGTTCCCGTCGCAGTCGCGCACAGTGACGCACGCGGGGAGCAGGAGCGCCAGTGCGCAGAAGAAGGCGAAAAATTTTGCGGTGGGGTTCATTACGGTGTTAGCTGAATTTGATGCTGCGAAGATACGAATTTTAATGGTTATGGGTTATAGGTTATGGGTTATAGAAGCTGGGTTATGGTTTATTGGTTATGGGCGATGGCAATAGAAAGGAGCGGGTGACAAGTGTAAATATGTCTTTAATTATTGATTGTCAGTATATTATGCATTGTTTTGATTTTCATGCAATAATCTTATAACTAATACGTTTATTAGTTATAGGTTTATTAGTTTAATAGTATGGAGAAATTGTTCGTTTTTGGGAGGACTGTTAGTGGTAACACATTTACTGACAGAGAGAAAGAAACAACCAAGTTGGTTTCTAATTTTCAATATGGTGTGAACACCTTCATTGTATCTCCACGTCGATGGGGTAAGACATCATTGGTGAAAAAAGTGAAGGGGTTGACAGAGAATAAGTCATTGAAAGTCGTGTATGTTGATGTGCAGAAGTGTCGCAACAGGGAGGATTTTTGTGAAAAGCTTGCTTCTGCGGTGTTATCCCAAACGGCTAACAAGATGGAGGAATGGATGGAGAATGCCAAAAACTTTCTCAGTCGTTTTAGTTTTGGGGTGAACGCTTCTGCAGACCCAATGAGTGAAATGACCATCAAGTTACAGCTTTCGCCACAAGATCATTCTATGGACGATTTGCTCCAATTGCCGGAAAGGATAGCACAACGCAAAAACATTCAAATCGTGGTATGTGTGGATGAGTTTCAGCAAATTGGAAACTACCCTGACTCGTTGCAGTTTCAGACCGAACTTCGTTCGATTTGGCAGCATCATGAGAGAACCTCCTACTGCTTGTTCGGGAGCAGGAAACACATGATGGAGGCCCTTTTCGATGACAACACAAAGCCATTTTACAAATTCGGAGACATACTCTATTTGCAACGAATTCCAGCCAACTATTGGGTAAAATACATCAAAGACAAATTCAAACAGGAGGGAAAAGTCATTTCAAAGAACCAGTCGTTGTGGATTGTGGAACACGTTGATGGAAACTCTTCGTACGTACAGCAGCTATCTTGGTATGTATTCCAGAGAACCACACGAAAAGTGTCGGAAAACATACTTGCTGATGCACTCCAAGAGTTAGTGGATCAATGCAATGATGTTTTCGAAGCCAAAACCGATGAACTGACTGCCTATCAAATGAATTTCCTGCGGGCCGTGGCAAATGGAAATCACACTGGTTTGTCTTCTGCCAAAATCATACAAGACTACCATTTAGGATCATCCGCCAACGTCAACATCATCAAGAAATCCCTATTGGACAAGGATCTCATCGTCATTGAAGAAAAAAAGATATTTTTATCGGATCCAATCATGAGTCTTTGGTTGCAATGGGAATAATTATCGAATAATTCACCCTATTCGCCGAGAATCATTTCGCCGTTTCTATCGGTACAAAGAACGCTGCCGGGTCTTTCTTCAAATCCTCCGGGGTCATACTCTTGCAGGCTACAATCTTTCCGTTCTTGATTTTCAGCACAGAAACCCCGTCGATGCCGAACGACATTCGGTCGAGCTTGTTGGTGGGGTCACACAGCAGGTTCGGCACCTTTTCGCGGATGTCGGAGGGCAGCTTTTTCAGGGTGGCGGCAGAGACGAGCATCGCTTGGTACTTTCCCGCTATCAGGTCCAAATGCGCACTCAGATAGTCAGTTGCCTGCTCGACACAGTTCCGGCAGCCTGTCGGCAGGATGAACAGGTACTCCCCATCGCGGATCTTGAAATCCGGGAATGTCTCGTGCATGTAGGCCTTGAAGAAGCGGGTGTGCCGTTTCAGGTCATTTCCGTTTGGTTGCGCCGCGAGAACGCCTGCGAACAGCAGCAATGTCAGTATTATACAGGTCTTTTTCATTGTATCTTAATATCACAAAACAGGTTTTCTCTTCGTCGGACAGCCGTTTGTCGGCTAAGGCAATCCCCTTCGGCACCACCATGAGCTCATGCTTGCTCAAACAGTCGGGTATGTCCATCTCCGCAATCTGCCGGAAAGCGGAGTCCAGCACCAGCAGCGACCAAGGTTTGTCGAGGACGTTGTTGCGTGTACCATCCTTGTTCTCATAGGGCATTGGTCTGGAAACGGTGATGTAGTACAGGTTTCGATAAGAATCATAAACCACACCAAGGTACGAGGTTTTGGCACTTTCCGTGCGGGCTAATTCCGTGTAATTGTACGTGTTGGCCGTATCAAATTCTTCCTGGACATGCCGTTGGTGTTTACTGTGGATATAGTGCTGCTCTTGCGTGCCGTCGCGGTGGATAACATACAGCGAATCGAGGAAGGTGTATATCGCCACCAAATCCGTGTCTTTGTTCATGGTGGAGGTGAAGTGGTAGTTGTAGCGTGTATTGGCTTTGCTGCGGTGGATGGCCGGATAAGTGCCTAAGCCCCGAATCGGATTGAGCTGCCCGTCTTTATACGAAAAAACATGGAACATCGGACGTGAAAACATCCTGATTCGCGTGTCAAGCCGATAGTCGAAGATGTTTTTCAGAAATGTACTGCAATATAGTAAGCCCGAATCCGGAGTGATCGGCACGTAGTAGTGACAGCTGAAATTTGTGAAGACAACACTGTCCCCGCCCTCTGTCCATAGATTCATTTTGACTGTTCTTTTTGCATCTGAATGATTGTCAACAAGATAGGTGAGAGAATCGAAGACGCAGTTGTAAATCAGATTGTTTCGGTCGAGTGAAAAATAGTAGGTGAGGTAGCCGGGGTTCTGGAATGTGGAGAACGGTTTCAGTCCATTTATGCAGTAGTTCAGAACAATCTGTTTCTCTTCCGTATGGAACCAGGTGTTCACCTGCGTTTTTTCAGCAAAGGAGTAGAAAGAACGGGGCATGACCGTTTCGTGCGGGATGGCGAACGTGTCCAACTGCGACACACTCCGCACGTTCCCTTTTTTCCGTTTCTTGACCTTGAGTTTCGGGGTGGTGATCCTCGCCCCGTCTTGCACGCAGCGCACGCTGTAGCCGTTATAGACCTTCCCAAAGCAGACATACGGGCAGGGGTAGTTGAAGTTCTCCAGATAGCGGCCCGTGGCGGTGCCGTCGCTTGAGGGCGTGGAACTCCACCAGAAGGACTCTTCGCCCACTTTCGAGTAGTTGCCGGGATAGCGATAGCCGCTCCGGGGCGGATGCACAAACCGTTTGATAACCCGCATATTCTGGGTTGAGAAGGGAATACGATATTGGTAGCCCTCCGCGACACAGCCCCGTGTCATCGCCGTCCATTCCGCGTCGTCCGGCAGGTGCCAACCGTCGGGACAGACCCCTTGCACGATCGTGGAGGTCGTTCCCGTATCGCGCACCGCTGCCGTCCAGGTGTAGAGTAGCCCGTACTTCCGCACGGAATCTTGGCTGTTGCCGTAGTCGAAATAGCAGGCAACAGTCGTGTCCTTGTCCGCCACCTCGCCCCGTACAATCGGGCTCCCGTCAGCGTAATGGGTCGTCCGCAGGTTCTCCGCCATCCACCGCATCCCGTTGATTTTCAGCGTGCGGTAGCGGTTCCCGTCGCAGTCGCGCACGGTGACGCACGCGGGGAGCAGAAGCGCCAGTGCGCAGAAGAAGGCGAAAAGTTTTGCGGTGGGGTTCATTACGGAAGATGTTTTTCGTTGGCAAAAATACAATTATTTTGCAAAATTAATGAAGTAAAAAAAAAATTGTATCTTTGCCACCGAATCCCCCTTAGGTGGAATATACTAAGGCTCGCCCACTCCCAATAAGTGGGCTTATTTTTTGAAAAACAATGAAAACAATGGATAAACAGAAAGTTATTGTCTATGTTGATGGGTTTAACAATTCCATCGTTCCAACAGCTTGAGTGGTATCAGCACATCAAGAGTGATCAACCTCGAACGTTATGAATCAAGATTCCGCCAGTGCATCTTGCCAGATGTTGTGCATCTCAAGTCTGCTGATTATGATTTGGCAATTCCTGACAAGTGGAAAGCCTACCAGAACAGACAAATCATTTGATTATCATTTACCGCAGGTTCTCCGCCATCCACCGCATCCCGTTGATTTTCAGCGTTCGGTAGCGGTTTCCGTTACGGTGACGCACGCGGGGAGCAGGAGCGCCAGTGTGCAGAAGAGGGCGAAAAATTTTGCGGTGGGGTTCATTACGGTGTTAGCTGAATTTGATGCTGCGAAGATACTCTTTTTATTCTTTCAGCAATTCGTCGATTTCTTCGCTGAGGTCGTCGTATTGTCTCTTTGTCCGCTTGGCAAACCACGGTCCAACAAGAGAAGCGGCAATACATCCGATAAGCGTAGAGGCAAAAAAATCGCGCTCATATAGGTAAAGGTAGATAAACATAACCACCAGTAAAATCAAAGCTATAATTCGTATAATGATTTGCTTGCGCTTTGAGTAAGAGCTGCTTTTACGCATACTTTCCCGTAATGAGAGAAGCCCTTCGCGACTTTGGACATCGGCTTTTCGGAGACCGTTGGTTGAAATAAGGCTGTCCAACACAATCCAAGCCCAGAAGATGTCAACGGGGAGCAAAAGCCACCAAGGCCACTGGAGGATAAGGTTAGAAGCGATTATCATAATCACCAGAAAGATAGCGGAAAACAAATTCTTCCGATAGAGTTGTTTACTGTATCGTTTCACCGCACGCTGCCATACCTCCCTGTTGAAGGTGCTGTGCTGCTCCACATTCTGCTGCAGGTCGTGCAGTTCCTGCTGCAGTTCACTTTTGATGTCTTCGTACTGTTCCATATCTGTTTTGAGGTTTAGTCGGTGAATGATTTGAGTTTCTCGCGTATGCGCACCAAGCGCACGCTGACGTTATCGACGGTGATGCCGAGGATGGCGGCGATCTCGTCGTAGGGCAGGTCTTCGAGCCAAAGCAGAATCAGTGCGCGGTCGAAAGGGTGAAGTTTCGCGATGCGCTTGTGCAGTCGGCTTGCCGCCGGACAGGCCTCCTCGGCGGCGAAAAGGTCGATGTCCATTTCCAAGGGCATGCAGTCGGGACGGCGGCGGTTGCGTTTGTCGAGGGTCACGCAGGTGTTCAGGGCCACGCGATAGACCCACGTTTTGGCTGAGCTGCGCCCTTCGAAACTGTCGATGCCCTGCCAGAGGCGTATCAGCACCTCTTGGGCGAGGTCGTCCGCTTCTTGCCGGTCGTTAGCGAAGAGGTAGCACACCGAGTAGATGGTCTGCCGCTGCTCCTGCATTAACCGCTCGAAGTCGCGTTCTTTCTGTTCTTTGTCTTTTTTCTGCTTCATCTTTCAGACATTGTTTTCCTTTTGACTACGAAGGTGGCGATACACCTCAAACTCAAAAAATGGCAATACCAAACTTCAGGGATTTCTCATTCAGGCTGGATTTATAAAGCCAAAGCCTATTGCTGCATCGTCGTCGGCTGCATATCGACACGAGTGTAGATTTCGGGGTGGAAGTACTTTTTCATGAATTCGACCATCTCTTTCTTGGTAACCGAATTGACGATGTTGTCGTATTCGGAAGGCGCGATAATCGGCTCATCTTGGATAACCTTGCCGCTGATATAGACTAACCAGAAGCTGTTGGATTGGATGTTCTTGGCATGGGTGCTGGTCATCTGCTTCTTGATGAGGGCCATGGTCTTATTGTCTGGACCCTTGGCCTTGAAGTCGTTAAGAATCTTGAGGCTGGCAGTAGCCAATTTGTCGGTCTTCACCGGGTCGCAACCTAAGAGAATCATCAGGGTTATTTCAGGACGAGGCAGTTTGCCGGCGCTCATACTTACCATCGGGGAATAGACATCGCCCATCTTTTCACGCACGATGCGCACGAACTGGATGTCGAGGGCTTCGCCGATCATGCTGGCGATGATGGAGTTACGGTAGTTCCAGTCGATGGGGTTGGTGATGAACATGCCCATCCAGCCCTGTTCCTCGGTACCGGCATAAACGGTTTTCGTAGAGGCCTTGTCGGGACGCGGTTTCAGTACGTTGAGGTTGTAGTTCTCTTTCTTACCGGATTCGGTCTTCAGGGAACCGAGATAGAGTTCCACAAATTGTTTCATCTCCGTCTCATCGTAGTTGCCCACGAAAAGGAAGGTAAAGTCAGCGGGATTGGCGAAACGCTCCTTGTAGATCTGCACGGCGCGATCGAAGTCAGTCTGTTTCAGATATTCCTCATCGTAAGAGAAGAACTGTTTCATATAGGGGTCGTTATTGTTAGCGGCTTCAATCAACTGGCCCAAGAACTGGTACATCGGTTGTGCTTGGAGCATCTTGATACCCTCGCGGCTCTCGTCCATCACCAATTCGAAAGCGTTGGGGTCGATGCGCGGGTTGTTGAAGAAGGCGTTGAGGTACTGGAAGAAGAACTCCAGGTCTTTCGGGGAGGAGGAGCCGCTGAAGCCTTCCGTCAGGAGGTTGATTTCCGGGGAGACGCCGGCGTTTTTGCCTTTCATCTTCTTCATCAGGGAGTTGTAGTCCAATTCGGAGATACCGCCGCGGTTGATAATGTCGCAAGCGAAATCAGCGGAAGCCAGATCTTTCACGGGATAGAGCGTTTTGCCGCCCTTGCTGATGGCGGTAAACAGAATCTCATCGTTCTTATAGTCGGTTTTCTTCAGATAGACAGTGATGCCGTTAGAGAGCGTCCATTTCTCGGCACCTACGGTCTCGATTGTCTCCACATTTGTGATTTTGCCGGGCTTCAGTGTCTCCTTTTCGAGGATTTCCTGATCCTTATAGGTATCCACATAAGGTTGTACATTAGTTAAAGACTTGTCTTTCAATATAGAAAGGATCTCGTCCTTGCCGGGAACGGTGACGCCTTCTTTGTCTGGGGCGGTGACAACGGCCACCATATTATCTTCCGTCACCCAATTCTTGGCCAATGCATTGATTTCCTCCAAGGTAATATCTCCCATCAGCTTCTTGGCGTAATTGTTCTCACGTTTTGCACCCGGGATGGGGTCTTGATGCAGGAAGTTGTTGACGTATTCGGAGGCGAAACTGGCAGATTCGGTCTTGTCAGCCTCCTTGGCCGCCTTGTCGTAGAGCTCCAGGAGTTCTTCTTTGGCACGATCGAGTTCGGTCTGCAGGAAACCGTATTTCAGCACGCGGTAGTCCTCTTGCAGGAGCGCGCGCAGCGCATCGGGAATGCGGTTTTCCTTAGCTATGGCTTCCAAAGCGTAAGCATCGGTGTTACCGTAAAAGTTGCCATATCCGCCGTTGGCACCCATGAACGGGCACTTCGGGTCCAGCGCCATTTCCGTAAAGCGGGTGTCCAACATGGTGTTATAGAGGTCGATGCAAAGTTGTTCACGGAAATCACCGATGGTCTTCATCGGAGTGTGTTCGTGCTTGCGGATGACCATCACCGAGTTGCCGGTGGCTTCCTTGTCAGTGCAGACGGCCACGAGCGGTTCCTTGTTGGGGGCGATTCCGTAGGTCTCTTTCTTGCGGGGGTTTTGTTTGGCGGGGATGTTGCCGAACATAGCTTTGATTTTGCCTTCCACTTCCGCCACGTTGATATCACCTACCACAATCACCGCCTGTAGGTCTGGACGATACCAATCGTTGTAAAAGTCCTTGATGACTTGGTAGTCAAAGGTTTGCAGAATGTCAAGCTTGCCAATGGGCATACGGTCGGCATAGCGGGAACCTTGCATCAGGATCGGCCAATACTCCTTGCGCATACGGTCCACGGCACCGAGACCGAGACGGTGTTCCTCGATAATGACACCGCGCTCCTCGTCAATTTCTTTGTTGTCGAAGAGCAGACCGGCAGCCCAGCCTCTCATGATTTTGAGGCCGAGGTCAATGTTGGTAGGATCGTCCGTCGGCATGGGGATCATATAGACCGTCTCGTCGAAGTAGGTATTGGCGTTGAGGTCGGCACCGAACACCACGCCCTTGCTGCGCAAGTGATCCACCACGCTATTGCCCGGGAAACCCTCGATGCCGTTGAAGGCCATGTGCTCGGTGAAGTGTGCCAGACCCTGCTGGTTATCGTTCTCCTGGTTGGAGCCGACATTCACCGCGAGACGGAACTCCACACGATTCTTCGGGTAGGTGTTCTTGCGGATATAATAGGTCAGACCGTTGTCCAGCTTGCCGATGGTCACGTTGGGGTCGGCTTTGATGGGATCATTCAGGTTCAGGTCACCCTTCTGCGCGAAAACGGTCAACGCACAGATCATCGCCATCAGCAACAAAAAGATTTTCTTCATAAACGTTTGTTTTATAATAATTTAGACTTAAGACTTAAGAAGGTCGGGATTCGTTCAGTAATTCGTCGATTTCTTCGTTGAGTTCGTCGAAGCGTTTCTTTACCCGCTTGGAGGTTTTGATTACGACAGGAATGGACAAAAGACCGGAGACTAGTAGAGTAAAGAACATTGATCTGTCGTAGAAAAAGAGGTAAACATATATCAACAATGATATTATTATGCCAACAACCTGTATGACAATGCGTTTACGCTTCGAATAGGTCGTGCTCTTTTGAATACTATCCCGCAGCGAAAGGAGACCTTCGCGACTCTGCGCGTCGGCTTTTCGGAGACCGTTGGTGGCGATAAGACTGTCCAACGTAATCCAGCCAAGAAAGAGGTCACTGGGGAGTAAAAGCCACCACGGCCAATAGTCACAGAGGATAAAGTTACTGGCGGTTATGATGACTACCAAAAATATGACGGAAAGCAAGTTCTGCATATAGAGGTGCTTGCTGTGACGTTTCACCGCGCGCTGCCATACCTCCCTGTTGAAGGTGCTGTGCTGCTCCACATTCTGCTGCAGGTCTTGTAACTCCTGCTGCAGCTCATATTTCATATCTTCAAATTGTTCCATAATTGTTTTGAGGTTTAATCGGTGAATGATTTGAGTTTTTCGCGTATGCGCACCAGACGTACGCTGACATTATCGACGGTGATGCCGAGGATGGCGGCAATCTCGTCGTAGGGCAGGTCTTCGAGCCAAAGCAGGATCAGTGCCCGGTCAAAGGGATGTAATTTCGCGATACGTTTGTGCAGGCGGCTGGCGGCGGGACAGGCCTCCTCGGCGGCGAAGAGGTCGATGTCCATTTCCAACGGCACGCAGTCGGGACGGCGGCGGTTGCGTTTGTCGAAGGTCACGCAGGTGTTCAGGGCCACGCGATAGACCCACGTTTTGGCTGAGCTGCGCCCTTCGAAACTGTCGATGCCCTGCCAGAGGCGTATCAGCACCTCTTGGGCGAGGTCGTCCGCTTCTTGCCGGTCGTTGGCGAAGAGGTAGCACACAGAGTAGATGGTCTGCCGCTGCTCCTGCACTAACCGCTCGAAGTCGCGTTCTTTCTGTTCTTTGTCTTTTTTCTGCTTCATCTGTCAGACGTTGTTTCCCTTTTGACTACGAAGGGGGAGAAAAACTACACCTTAAATCTCAAATTTGTTATTCCTGACGGTGGATTGAAATGGCAGGAATGTTGCTCTCCGCATCCCCGCTTCAATAACCAATAACCCATAACCAATAACCATTCTTAATACCTCGGATGGAACAACGCGATGTTCGTCCGCAGGTAATCTTGGTCCAGATGCGTGTAAATTTCCGTCGTGGTGATGCTTTCATGGCCGAGCATCTCCTGCACGGCGCGGAGGTCGGCGCCGCCCTCGATGAGGTGCGTGGCGAAGGAGTGCCGGAACGTGTGCGGACTCACTGTCTTGTCGATGCCCGCCTCTTTTACCCACTTCTTGACGAGCATGAAGACCATCTCACGGGTGAGGTGCGCCCCTCTGCGGTTCAGGAAGACGTAATCCTCCTCCCCTTTTTTGATTTTCAGCTCTTTACGTTTACCGTTAATGTAAAGGTTCACCATCTTCATGGCCGTTGTCCCGATAGGGATCAGTCGCTCCTTGCTGCCCTTGCCCACCACCTTGATGAAGCCGTCATCGAAAAAGAGGTTGGAGAGCCGTAAGGTCACTAACTCGCTGACCCGCAAGCCACAGCCGTACATCACCTCCACCATGGCGCGGTTTCGGTGACCCTCCGACGTGCTCAAGTCTATCACGTCCATGATGCTTTGGATTTCCTCAACGGTTAGTACATCAGGGAGATGCATCCCGATTTTGGGCGCATCCAACAGCTCCGTCGGGTCGTCCTCCCGCAGGTTGGCATAGATGAGGTAGCGGTAGAAGGCCCGCATTCCGGAGACAATCCGCGCCTGCGACCGCGCGTTGAAGTTCGATTCGTAAAGGTGCTTCAGGAACTTCTGCAACTCCTCGAAGGTGGCGTTCTCGATTTTGTCCTCGCCCAGAAAGTCCGCCAACAGCTGCACATCGTGCAAATAGGCCTCCACGCTCTTGGGCGAGAGGCCTTTTTCATAGACTAAATATTGCCGGAAGCGGGCGATTTGCGCGTTCATCGGCGGATGTCTTTCTCGATTTCGATGCGCAGCATGTTGAGCGCGGCGTGGGCGGCCCGCTCAATGATTTGCTTCCGGCCGGTGTGCTTCCCAAAATGGAACTCTTTGGTAACCAGTCGGGTGGGGGTGGCCACGGCCATCCAGACGGTGCCGACGGGTTTCTCGGCAGTGCCACCGTCGGGACCTGCGATGCCGGAGGTGGCCACAGCGTAATCGACATCCAAGAGGTCCATGACGTTGAGGGCCATATCGCTGACGACCGGCTCGCTCACCGCACCGCGTTTCTTGAGGTTGTCCTCCCGCACGTTGAGGATGTCGCGCTTCACCTGGTTGCTGTAGGAGACCACGCTCCCTTGGAAATATTCGGAACTGCCTGGCACAGAAGTGATCAGGTGCGCGATAAAGCCGCCGGTGCAGCTTTCGGCGGTGGCCATGCGCTTACCGCTCCCGCGCAGGAGCTTGCCGATGACCGCTTCCATCGGGATGTCCTCGTCAGCGAAGGCCAACGGGCCCACCTCCGCTTTGAGTTTCTCAAACTGCTGGTTCAAAGAGGTTTGCAGCTCTTCGTTGTTGGCACCCGAAGCGGTCAGCCGCAGGCGGATGATGCCCGGTTTAGGCAGGTAGGCCAACTTGATGTTTTCCGGCAGCTGTGCCTCGAAGTCGGTGAGCTGGTCGGAGAGGTTGCTCTCGCTGATACCGGTGCATTGCAGCACCTTGTACAATACGGCGTGTTCGTGGTGGAAGATTTCCTGCAGTCTCGGCAGAACTTCCTCACAGATAAGTTTTTCCATCTCGAAAGGCACGCCGGGCAGGGCGACCAGAATCTTGCCGTCCTGCTCTATCCAGAGTCCCGGGGCGGTGCCCAAGGTGTTCTTCAGGACGGTGCAGCCGTCGGGCACGTCGGCCTGGTGGCTGTTGGTCTCCGTGAGTTTCATTCCGCGGGCAGCGAAGATTTCGCGCACCCACTCCAAGGTCGGCTCGTCCACCACCAGTTCGCGGTGGAAGTAGTCGCAGATCACCTTTTTGGTGATGTCGTCGCGGGTGGGTCCGAGCCCGCCGGTGACCACAATCAGGTTGGTTTTTTCAAAGCCATTCGTGATGGTATTGCGAATGGCATCTTCGTCGTCGCCGATGGTGACGCATTCGGTCATTTCGATGCCCGCCAAGGCCATTTGCTGCCCGATGAAGGCGGCGTTGGTGTTAATGACTTGTCCTAAGAGGAGCTCGTCTCCGATGTTGATGAGGATCATTGGTTATAGGTTATAGGTTATTGATGGTTATTGGGGTTATTGGGGTTGAGGTTAAAGTTTCGTGAAAGAGTCCGATACCTTTTACGGTTAGAAGGTATTTTTGGCGGGGATGTTTGGGGTTTTCAGGATAAAGCATTCGAACAAAACCCTCCTTCATAGCTGGATTTAATGAATATTCGATGAAGTTTTTCCGATCTTTCAAATTTACAGCTACAAGTAATTCTTTTACAGACATTTGCTGTGTTCCAAGCGCGTTGACAACACGTTTTATATTATCATTGTCCGTATAAAATTTGTTGCCTTCATTATGAAGCGAGCTTGAGGGGGTACTTGTGGGGGTACTTGTGGGGGTGTTCCAACGGATGTGCAAATAGCGGTTTCGTAGCTCATTGTGTTCACCCATTAATAGATTTCGGAAGAACAATTCTAAATATTGCGGAGAATAATCCACGTTTTTCTGTACATTTTGATAATTGGCTCTCACCAAAGCATTGCGGAAATACCATGAATTTTGAAAGAAAAGGTCATTATTTACCTCAAATCCGATATTTTGCAAATATTTGATGGTAAAAACAGCTGTTGTCCGTGTGTTTCCTTCTCTAAATGGATGGATTTGCCATATTCCCGCGACAAATTTTGTGATATGCTGCACAATTTCAGACATGGGCAACCGGCTGTAGTTGAAGTTTCTCTCTTGTTCCAAATCGTATTCGATGGCGAGTTTGAGGTCTGGGGCGGAGACATACCGCACGGTGTCACCATCCAACACCCATTCTTTTTTTGTGATGTTCACATCACGAATTTGTCCTGCAAATTTGAAAACACCGTTGAAAATACGTCTATGAATGGCTGTTAAACCCGCGTACGTCAAAGCAAAAGTGGTCTCACCGAGCAAAGCGGTGATGTTTGATGCCACACGGTCGGCCTCTTCCGTATCATTGTCACCATCCGTGCGGACACTCTTACTTACGTAATAGGTTTTGATAAGCTCTTGAACCTCCTTAATGGAAATTTTCCCTTCAATATGCTGTCGCGCCGTCTGTTGCAGGTACTCCGAAGTGTGCAGACCATCTACCGCCTGCAGGCCGATGGCGATCTGCCAGTTTTCGGCGCGTTGCCGCCGGTCCGGCTCGCCCTGCTGGATGTATTCCTCAAAATCGGGAAGTTGCGGGAGTATGGGTTCTTCGATCATCATATCTTTTGCCTATCTACCTGAGTGACAGGTTTTCGTGTCCTTTTCTTCAGATTTTTATTTTCCGCAAAGATACAACTTTTTTCGTCTCCGACTGTCGACCGACTGGATAAAGACAAATCGGTGTCAACATTTTGAGTATTTTGTGATTTTCGCCTTAGATTAAGAGCTTTTCCAATCAAGTTATGCTTTATGTATCAAAAAAGCCCCAATTGTACAAAAACCGAAAAAAAGGATATATGTCACAATGGTGATTATCGCCCATACAACACGTTGCCGTTTTGTCTGATGCTCATATTCATTCCAATATTTGCGCCATTTGTTTTTGTACGTCAGGAAATACCAGTGGAAGAGGAATGACAAAGCAATGGACAGGACGAATGTGGTTATTATGGTCCAGAAACTTTCTCCTATAAGTTTGACAACAAGGGCAGCCGTTGGTAAGAACCATAGAATTCCCATAACAGAATACCCTTCGTGCCGAAATGCGCCGTTAAAAGCGGCTTCCGCTTGTCGTAGATAGTCTCCCTTTTTTAACTTGCTTTTAGTGGGTAACCACCTCATCTGCCAAAAAACAACGCAGTTCACATTGATGAGATTGACAAACCTTTCCATTGTCTTCTATTCGTTCCGCAAAAATACAATTTTTTCAACTATGGGAAACTTCTCACTCTCGATTGTAATCTGCTCGGGGGCTTGGTTGGGGCGTAAACAGAAATTGTAGCCTCACGGACAAAATCTTCCAAAATTTCAGACGGTCAATCTGAGACATCGCTAAGTACTGTTTTGTGCATTTCTTGCACTTTGCCATTTTCTTTCCGGAAACAGTAACTTTTCAATCGAAAAATGTAACTTATATTGTTTTGATTATTAATGAGTTAAAAGTGTTTTGTGTTTGGCTTTCTCGAAATGATTTTGTATGTTTGCCGGTGAAAATTCATAAAACTCAAAATAAAAAGAATCTCTCATGAAGCAAAATGAAATAATGGCAGAAAACGGTCAACCCACCACGAACTCTGGTGAAATCATCCTCTACCAGCCGGACAGCAGCATCTGCTTGGAGGTACGGATGGGGGAGAATACAGTGTGGCTGAGTCTTAATCAGATGAAAGATTTGTTTGGAAGAGACAAGTCGGTCATATCAAGACATTTACGTAACATTTATAATGAGGGGGAATTACAAAGAGAGGCAACTGTTGCAAATATTGCAACGGTTCAGATTGAAAATGGTCGACAGGTTTTGCGAAATATCGAATACTATAATTTGGATGTCATAATATCTGTAGGGTATCGCGTGAAAAGCATCCAGGGAACTCGTTTTCGCCAGTGGGCGAACAGGGTTCTGAAAGAATATCTTCTTCGCGGTTATGCTGTCAACCGACGGATAGAACGATTGGAGGAGCGCGTCAGCAAAACTGAAGAGCAAATAGGGTTTTTCGTGCAAACCGCACCGCCGCCAAAAGAGGGCATCTTCTTCGACGGCCAAATCTTCGACGCATACACATTCGCCGCCGACCTGATCCGTTCCGCAAAAAGAGGCATCATTCTCATTGACAACTACATCGACGATTCGGTGCTTCTGATGTTGGCGAAGCGAGGAGAAGGCGTAACGGCGGAGATTGTCACGCAGCGTGTGACAGAAACGCTCTCTTTGGACCTTGAGCGGCATAACCGTCAGTATCCGCTCATAACGATCAGGGAATGCGACCGTTACCACGACCGCTTCCTCATCATCGACGATACAGTCTATCACCTCGGCGCATCGCTCAAAGACCTGGGGAAGAGGCTGTTTGCATTCAACAGGATGGAAGTGGGGGCGGAGGAGATACTGATTACGGCCGACAGAGAGTGAAAAACCGCCAGCGCAACAACTGCTAACTCCTCACTATCTTCCTCACCACGCTCACCCCTCGCTCGAAGTTGATCTTCACGAGGTACGTGCCGGCGGGATAGGGCGAGAGGTCGATCACCGGCAAGGACGTGCCGTCGGGCGAATCCAAGAGGGTGGCCAGTTTGCGGCCCTGCAGGTCGAGCAGCTCGATGCTGCGGTAGCCGTACATATAGCCGCACACCACGGCCTCGCCCGACGTGGGGTTGGGGTAGAGGTAGATGTCGCTCTCACGCCTGCCGAGGTAGTCCTCGATGCCCACCGAATCGTCGGGGACGAAGGGCTGGGTGAACTCGGGATTGTGGTAGAGGGCGAAAACTGCGCTTGATTGCCCTGAAGGACAATTTACGTGCAAATTGTTGCCAAAAGTTACGGGAGAAGTAGCTAATAACGATATGATAATGTTTCCATTTTCATTAGCATAAACACCTAAACTTTGATCCATTTTAATCAAATCCGAGCTATGTGCCGAATTTTCAACACTAATAAACTGACCGTTATCCTGCCACGTTGACAACCAATATTCAAGAGTGTTATTGCAACGTGAAAAGGCAAAGACTCGATTTTTTACAACAGCTGGTGTTCTGCTTCCCGTAACATTTTCTGCAGGTACGATACCATGACTGATATACTCGCCTGTGATTGCGTTATATTTTGCAAAGAAACAAGTATTGGAATGAATCCCTTGAAATTGTTCCAAATGCTCTCCGTCATCAAAATATATCAGGCTGTTTTCATCGTATCCGGCATTTCCAAGTACATATATTGAATTGTCATACAATGTGTTACCATACCATTCCACTCTTGCATATCCATCATCGTTATTATTTTTCGTAGTGAATATCTGGTTACTCCATAACGGAGAACCATCCGTATTGTATTTTATGATAAAATTACAATATTCAGCGGACGAGACATCGTTAATAGTGGCACAATGCGTACTATCCCACCACAAATGCACAGGATATTGATTTAATTCACCCCCAAAACCTGGAATACATTGGGCTAATTGAAAATAACCGGAGACGAACATATTATCGTTTTCGTCAAACGACATTCCCTGTAAAAAAGGATAAAACAAATATTTGACATAGTCACCTTCTGGATAGCCTGCGACAGGTGCAATTCCATCTGTTTCAATGATAAGAGGTTTTGCAAAGTCTAACTCATAATTGGATGAGAATTTATATAACATGACATTGTTTATTTCAATAGAAGCATTTGCATTGCCTGGGAGATACAGATTATATGTTTTGTTAGAGTCACCGTCAACAACTATCGTATAAGGTTGGTCTTCATATCCTTTATACTGGATAAAGGTATAGACAAAGACACTCCCGTCATTGCCGATGTGGACAGGGCTAATCGCGGGCATGCACAAAGGCATATTACGTCGTATAGAATCTATTCCGTTAAAATGCGAATCTCTCGAATAGGTTTCTACGAAATGGTCTTCCAACAGATTACCGTCCAAATCCAATTGGGCAAAGAAAGTCCACCTGTGGTAGGGCTTAAATGGAAGTTCCTGTTGTTCTTCGGGAATGTTATTGAGTTCATATTTGTAAACAAGTGTGTCCAAATAGTACAACCAATCATCGGAATAGCTACCGTAGAAGGCGCAGTTTCCTGCAATATGAACCTTGTCGCCCCTAACCTCCATCCATAATGGGTATGCCATTTCCGCGCTACTTTTCACTACCTTATACCATAGCATATTCCCCAAGGTGTCAAATTTTGCCAACAGGATTGAACGTTCGTTTTTGTTTAGCACTTGTGCATTGTTAACGAATTGCAGGTTAATTCCGTCATACACGGGAGTCCCTCCCATACTCCCATAAACATAAAAGTTTCCATCCTCATCGAAAGCGGTATTGGTGATTGTATTATAGTATGCATTACTTAAGCCGTCTGTCCCACTCCAGTAATGCGCCCACTTCCACTCGCCCTGGGCGGAGACGGAGAGGGTGGCCAGAAGGATGAGGATGATGGAAATCAGCCGTTTAATGGCGAGATTGAGGGGGGCAAGAGGTTGATTTTCATATTGTTATAATTTTAATTGGTTTAACATTCAGATGATAATATTCCCTAACATCCTCTTTGTCGCACAAAAGGACGATTTTGTCACGTCGAATGTGAAATTTTTTTGATTGTTATTCGTATGTGGTTGATATTCTTAATGTTTCAATTATTAAAATCAAGGATTATCGGGTTGAGTTTTTTCCAAAATCGTAAAATTTCGGCAACTTTGGAAAAAATCAGACCTCGCAAAAATAGGAATTGACGAAAGCCATTCCTCATTCAACTAAGCATCCATAAGATTCCAATCCTGCAGGAATTCATAGACTCCCAGCATCACGATGCCGCTCTCATCCCTGCGAAGTTTCATGCGCTCGCCCACTATGACGAGTTTCCGAAACGAATCCTTGATGTTCTTGAGAGAGCGCTTCTCCTGCTCCACTTTCTCTTCGTCGGGTAAGCGATAAGCCGATTGCAAGTAATAACGGCGCGAGCCAAGGTTGCACACAAAATCCACCTCCAACGTTATCCGTTGCCATTCGCCCTTCTCGTTTTTCACACGGATGTTGACATTGCCCACGTCCACCAAGAACCCCCGATGACGCATTTCGTTGTAAAGGACATTCTCCATCAGGTGGTTCTCCTCCGTTTGACGGAAGGAGAGAATGGCGTTCCGCAACCCCATATCCTTGAAATAGTACTTGGGGGTGGTGCCGATGTACTTCCTCCCCTTGATGTCATAACGTTCTGCTTTTTCAATCATATAAGCATCCTCCAAGTAACCGATATAGGTCTCGATGGTCTTGTCGGTGATGCTGTTCAGCCGCTTCACACTCTTAAAGGTATTGGCCAGATTGGTGGGATTCACGGGACTACCTATGCTGGAGGCTAAAATTCGCACCAGTTCCTCAAATTCGGCTTTGTTCTCTATCTCATGGCGCTCGTAGATGTCGCTCAAATAGACGGTGCGGTAAAGGCTGCGCAGATAGGTGGCCTTTTTGTCGTCGCCTTTGATGGAGAGGATTTTCGGCAGACCACCATAGGTGTAATACTCCTGCCAACCGTCCACCATGTCGCCCTCGTAAGCTGTCATATATTCCTTGAAAGTCAACGGCCAGACATGAATCTCGTCACCACGTCCGCGGAACTCGGTGGCTATGTCGCTCGACAGGAAATGTGAGTTAGAGCCTGTCACATAAACATCCGCATTCTCCTTTCCCACCAGTGTGCCCAGCATGTCAACGAACTCTTCTACTCGCTGCACTTCATCGATAATAATGTAGTATTGCCCCTCGTCCTTCATCTTATCGTCCACCCAATCCAGCAGGTAATCGGGGTCGCGAAAAACTTTGTTCCGCCTGTCCTCCAAGTCAATGATGAGGATATGGCTCTTCTTTATCCCTTCATTCAGCAGATACTCTTTGAAAAGGGTCTTCAACAGATACGACTTGCCCACCCGCCTCAAACCTGTAACAATCTTTATCAGCCCGTTGTCTTTCGAATTGATAAGTTGCTGTATATAAGTAGGTCTTTCTATTTTCATATCAATCAATTAGTTAAATATAAATTTTCTATTTTTATTCCGAATTTATGGTAATATTGCCACAAATCCGTTGCAAAAATACAAAAAATTTCGTGAGATTACATTATTCATCACCACAAAAAAGGCCCCGACGGATTGCTCCGAAGGGGTCTTTGTGGCAAAGTATCGACTTTCTCCGTTCCTATTCCCACTCAATCGTTGCGGGCGGTTTAGAGCTGATGTCATAGACCACGCGGTTGACGCCGCGAACCTTGTTGATGATGTCGTTGGAGACCTTCGCGAGGAATTCGTAGGGCAAGTGCGCCCAGTCGGCGGTCATGCCGTCGGTGGAGAGCACGGCACGCAGGGCCACGGCGTTCTCGTAGGTGCGCTCGTCGCCCATCACGCCCACCGATTGGATCGGCAGCAGGATGGTGCCCGCCTGCCACACTTTGTCGTACAAGTCGTTGTCCCACAATCCGTTGATGAAGATGGCATCGGCCTCTTGCAGAATCCGGACCTTCTCGGGGGTGATGTCGCCCAAGATGCGCACGCCCAAGCCGGGACCCGGGAACGGATGACGCTTGATGAGCCGCTCGGGAATGCCCAAGGCCGTGCCGATGCGGCGAACCTCATCCTTGAAGAGCAGCTTCAACGGCTCGATGATCTTCATGTTCATCTTCTCCGGCAGACCGCCCACATTGTGGTGCGACTTGATGACCATGCCAGTGATGGAGAGCGATTCGATGCGGTCGGGATAGATGGTGCCCTGCGCCAACCACTTGATATTGTCTAATTTACGGGCCTCTTCCTCGAACACTTCGATGAAGCCGGCCCCGATGATTTTGCGCTTCTTTTCGGGGTCGGTCACGCCGCGCAATGCATCGTAAAAACGCTGGGATGCGTTTACGCCTTTGATGTTGAGTCCCAGGGTTTTGTACTGCTCCAGCACGGAGGAGAACTCGTCTTTGCGCAACAGGCCGTTATCCACGAAGATGCAGTTGAGCTGCTTGCCGATGGCCTTGTTGAGCAGCACGGCCGCCACGGTGGAATCGACACCGCCGGAAAGGCCGAGCACCACGTTGTCGCTGCCGACCTCCTCGCGCAGTTCGCGCACGGTGCTTTCGATGAACGATTCGGGAGTCCAGTCCTGCTTGCAGCCGCAGATGGCCTGCACGAAGTTACGCAGGATGGTGGTGCCGTCGGTGGAGTGATAGACTTCGGGGTGGAACTGCACCGCCCAAGTGGGTTCTTCCAAGATGTGGTAGGCGGCGACTTTTACCTCCCTGCTGCTGGCGATAATATGATAATTGTCAGGTAGTTGCAAGATTGTATCGCCGTGCGACATCCACACTTGGCTCTCTTGCGGGACCCCTTTCAGCAGCACGTCGTCTTCTTCCACGAAGGCGAGGTGGGCGCGGCCGTACTCGCGGGTGGAACTGGCTCCGACCGTGCCGCCACCAACCTGTGCCAAATATTGTGCACCATAGCAAATGCCGAGTAGCGGGTAGTGGCCTCTGATTTCCGAGAGGTCTGGTTTGAAAGCGTTGGCGTCGTTCACCGAAAACGGGCTTCCGGAAAGGATAACGCCCTTGATGTCAGGGTCTCCGAACGGAAACTTGTTGTAAGGCAGGATTTCGCAATAGGTGTTCAGTTCGCGGATTCGGCGCGCGATGAGCTGCGTGTACTGGGAACCGAAGTCTAAAATAATGATTTTCTCCATCGTTATATTTTCCAAAAATGAGGCGCAAAGGTACATAATTTACGAATATGTACCGAAAATTATTACAAATAAACGCATCCCCCGCAACAATCCTCGCGTGCGCCTGTGACACTCTGCAGGCAATTGTTTTCCCCTTCCAGTCTCAACAGTCCCAAAAAAGCGAAAATCAGTGCTTCCTTGTAATCGACAATCAACGGGTCTGGGACGATAATTTTTAACTTGTCTCTCTGGTTTTGAATTTGTTGTATTAAAAAGGCATGATGAGTACCACCGCCGGTGACCAGTAGGGTTTGTGCCGTTTCGGGTACATTGGTGACAATTTGCGTGGCAATGTGCTCCACAACAGTCCTTGACAAATCGACGATGGCGCACGATGACGAAAAATCGGTTAAAACAGGGGAGAAAATCTCATTATACCACTCTTTCCCCAACGATTTGGGTGGATTCTGATGGTAATAGTCCAACTGGTTCAGCTTCTGCAGCAGTTCTGGGATGATATTGCCGTTGCGTGAAAGTTGGCCGTCTTTGTCGTAGGGCAAACCAGCCTTGTTTGCGATAGAGTTCAGGGCCATGTTACAAGGGGAAATGTCGTATGCAATACGCTTGTTTCCAATATGATATGAAATATTGGAAAAACCTCCTAAATTGAGGCAGGCATCGTATCCTCCGAAGAGCAGTTCGTCACCAATAGGAACAAGCGGAGCCCCTTGGCCGCCTAACGCCACATCCTTGGTGCGGAAGTCGCAGACCGTGCGAATCCCGGTTCGCGCGGCGAGAATCGCCCCGTTGCAGATCTGGGTGGTCAGACCAATGGCTGGCCGGTGAAAGACGGTGTGACCGTGAGAGGCGATGAAGTCTGGCCGCAATCCGTCACCTAACCAGTCGTTGATGGCTTTCGCAAAAACTTCTGCGATGTCGTTGTTTAGCTTAACGTATTCTAATGCTGATAGTTCCTGGGCATTGGCCAACCGATGCCGGAACTTTTCCGAATAAGGGGCCGTGATAGCTTTTTTAATGCGATAGTCCCATATCCCATTATTTTGGCGGAGAAAATGACACCACGCCAAATCGATGCCGTCAAGAGATGTTCCCGACATCACTCCGATGCCGTTCCATTCGTTTCTCATGCGTTGAGTATTGCAGTTAACTTGTCAAGGTGCATACTGTTGGAGCCTTTGATCAGCACTAAAGCATCCTTTAATGGGTGATTGGTAAAGTATTCATTGGCTTCCTCAACACCTGAAAAGTTGTTTTTCTTCACTACCCTTGCGAATTCTGTTCCTATAAAATAGCTTTCAATATTCAGGCTTTCAGTTAATTGGGAGATTTCTGCATGGGCTTCCAGACTGAGGTCTCCGAGTTCCCGCATATCGCCCAAAACGGCCACTTTGCGCGGATGTTCCAGTAGTGACAGGTTTTTCAGAGCAGCTGTCATGCTGGTCAAGTTGGCATTATAGTAGTCGGAAATGATGACATTGCTGCCGACACGATCGACCTGCGAGCGGTGGTTGGACGGAACGTACTCGCTTAACGCTTTGGCTATCAGCTCTTCGGAAACGTTGAAATAGCGACCGACAGCCGCCGCTGCCATGAAATTCCAGATGTTGTAGCTGCCCGTCAAATGCGTCTGCACCTCATGGTTACCGCTGCGAATCTTCAGATACGGATTCATCTCCACAATCTGGCTTTCAGCGTCTTTGCCATAGAAAACAACTTTGTCATAATTCAGATTCTCGCGCAAGATGGAGTCGGTTTCGTTGACGAACAAAGTTCCGTTGTTAGCGATAACATGTCGATACAGTGCCTTTTTTGTTTTTATGATATTTTCCTTGGAACCGAAACCTTCAATGTGTGCCACGCCGATGTTGGTGATGAGTCCATGATTAGGTTCAGCGATTTTGCAAAGGTCGTCAATTTCTCCGACATGGTTTGCCCCCATCTCCACGACGGCTATCTCGTCCGTCGGTTTTATGGACAGAAGAGTGAGAGGTACGCCTATGTGGTTGTTGAGATTGCCTTGTGTGCATGTCGTCTTATAAGAAGTTGATAACACGGTACTTATTAGTTCTTTAGTGGTGGTCTTCCCATTCGTTCCGGTGATTCCGATGACGGGGATTTTTAGCTGTTGCCGGTGGTAGTGTGCGAGTTGCTGAAGCGTTTGCAGTGCATCGTTGACCACCACGGCGCGGGAATTGTCCTGAAGATCACGGTTTTCAGTGATGACATATTTCGCACCTCGGTTGAGCGCTTCCTGCGCGAAAGCGTTGCCGTCGAAATTGGATCCTTTAAGGCATACAAAGAGGGAATCCGGAGTCAATTTTCGGCTGTCGGTGCATATTTTTGATGATTCCAAATACTTTTCGTATAGTTTTTGCATACTTTGGGTGATTGGTTTCGCTAATAATTGGTGATTCGTGCAAGGGACGGGAAGGTTATCCGTTCCATCCCTGGAAAATCCGGCAAAGGTACATAAAATCCAGATGTGAATAAAAAAAATGTTGCGGCCGTCGCAAAGAGGCGGCCGCAACTCGTTGTATGTATGGAAAAAACAGAGTGCTTAGAAATAAAGGTCACGTTCACCGGCCTTGATGCGCTCGATGCGTTTCAGCAACTCGTCGTGGAATTTCTCATCGACGTTGCAGAGGTTGTTTTCGATGACTTTCCAACCTTTGGCGGCCACTTCCGGGGTGGCATAGTCCACCAGATATTCGCTGAGCGTGAGAATGGCGTTGGGGGTGCAGTATCGTTTGATGAAACCTGGCACGCTGAACTCCATGAAATGTTCCCCAGTGCGTCCCAAACGGTAGCAAGCCGTGCAGAAGCTCGGGATGAAGTTGTTGTCCAGCAGTTCATCGATGATTTCACCCAAGGTGCGGTCATCGCCGATTTTGAACTGCTCGCGGTGCAAGTTTTGGTTCTCCTGCTTGTCGGTGTTCTTCTCGGTCTCCTCATGGTGGTATTTGTAGTCGCCGATTTGCAGGTTGGTACCGCCGTCGATCTGCGAAATGCCGTATTGGATGGCCTTGGCGCGGAATTCGGAAGTTTCGCGGGCAGTCAGTATCATGCCGGTATAGGGTACGGCGAGACGGAAGATGGCGATAATCTTCTCGAAAGTCTCGTCATCCACAAAGTACTTGGTGTCTATGTTCAGGCCTGAGGCGTCCTTTATACGCGGGAACGAGATGGTATGCGGCCCCACGTTGAAGCAGGCCTCTAAGTGGTTGGTGTGGCGAATCATAGCCAACACCTCGAAACGCCAGTCGTAAAGGCCAAAGAGGATGCCGAGGCCGTTGTCGTCAATGCCGGCCTGTTGGGCGCGGTCCATGGCGGTGAGCCGCCATTCGTAGTTGCCCTTGATGGTGTTGGCGGGGTGGTACCAGGAGTATGCTTCCGGATGGTAGGTCTCCTGGAAAATCTGGTACGTGCCGATGCCGGCTTCCTTAACGATGCGGAATCCCTCCACATCCAACGGGGCGGCGTTGATGTTCACCCGGCGGATGGAACCGTTGCCCTTGTGCACGGAATAAGCCAGCTTCGTGGTGTGCGCGATGAACTCCGGAGAGTATTTCGGGGACTCGCCGTAGACCAAAATCAGGCGCTTCTGGCCGTCATCTTCCAAGGCTTCGATGTTGTGGACGAACTCCTCGTCCGTGAGCGTGGTGCGCACCTGCTCGTGGTTGGAGGAACGGAAACCGCAGTACTTGCAGTTGTTGACACAATAGTTGCCTACATACAGCGGGGCGAACAGCACGATGCGGTTGCCGTAGACGTTGCGTTTCAGCGTGCGGGCGCCCTCCTTGATCTCTTCCACCAACCCTGGTTCGGTGGTGTTGATGAGAACGGCAGTCTCTTCCATCGTCAAACGGTTTTTGTTCAATGATTTGGCGATGATCTCACGTACCCGCTCGGGTGTGCTCTTCGTTTCGTTGATATAATCCCAGATCTCTTCCGGGTCGATAAAAGGCTTCCCTATTTCATCGGGAATTCTACATTTTTCGGGGTTGAATTGCATATTTATAAGGGTTATTGGTTATTGGTTATTGGTTATTGGTTATTGAAGCTGGGTTACAGTTTGTGGTTTATAGTTTGTTTATAGTTTGGGGGTTATGATTTTGTTACTACAGCTTTGGCGGTTACGTTTATGATTTTTCCGAGTTGTCCGGAAAGCGAATTGATTTCGTTGACATCCCCTTCGACAATGAGGGAGATGACGGCCACGGGGCGGTCGTGGAAGGGCAGTCCCTGTCGCGCCAACACAATGCCGGAATGCGCGGAGATGACCTCGTTCACCTGCGCAGCAGACGTTCTGTCTGACAATAATACCGTAATGGTGCCAATTCGCTTTTCCATCAGAATTTCTTAAGGATCAGGTTATTAACTAAAAGATGCCACGCGGGTATTGTGTACCCGAATGAGCGTGCAAAGGTATCATTTTTTTGCGTATCTTTGCGCCCTCAAAAAAATTTACTGTTTTCTGTTAAGATTAAAGCATGCAAAGATTTTCAAGATATTACATCTTATTGGCAATGATAGGTTTATGCCTGTCCCTTGCCGCGCAGAAAACAAGTCAAGATTATAGGGACCTTTACTCCGAAGCGGGGATTCTGGCGCAAAACGCCATCTATGATGTCGCAAAACAGTACTACTTTGACGCACTTCGCGCAGTCCCCGAGGGGAGAAACGCCCGCGATGTCAAGAATCAGATCAAAGCGAAAATCCAGCTGATGGAATGCTACCAGCATTTTTATCATCTTTGGGATCAGGCACAGCAACTGGAACAAATGCATGATTTCGAAAGCGCTTTCAAATATTATGGTGATGCCTTGGATTACGCTGATTATGAAAACCTTACTATTCCCTCTGAAGACTCTTTGAGAATGCGCCTGCAAATAGTGGAACAAACTGCCGACCTCTGCAAATCGCTTTGCCTGATAGAAATGCTGAATTTGGACGGAGATTACGAACAAGCTCGCAACCAGTACATGAAATGGGTGCGACAGGCGGAAAATTATGGATATAAGTGGAACAGATACCAATTTCCGAAAGATTTTGTCCAAAAAGTGGACTCTGTCACCGGATTTCTGGAAGACGAACGGAACGTAATCCTTCCGTACCGGACCGTTTTCCCTGACGACTACGTGGTCATGGACAACTACCTGTTCGAGTTGCTGGATAAGGCGGCCTGCGACAACCCACATCCTGTCGAGTCGGATGTCACGTTCGTGCTTTCGCTTGACACCAACGGTATCGTTGAAATGCACATTGATGGTAATCAGGACAATTGCCCCTTCAATGAGCAATTGCTGAAAACGGCGCAGGTGCAAATGACCCAGCCCTACCGCTACGGATTCTCCATGCCGGTGAAGGAGGAAATCCGTTACCATATCTCTTCCACCAAGACCTCCGTCTGGGTGGAGAAGTCCAAAAAAGGCTATAAGGTGAAGGATGCCAAAGTGAAAAAGCAGTACATGGAAGAGTTCCGCAACATGCTGGCGGACGCCCCCGACGGCAAATACCTCTTTCTCATTCACCGCAATGTCATTGACGACAAGTCGCTCTCTTCCGTGCGCCTGACGAGCGCCAAGGGCGGCAAGGCGAAGAAGTGGCTGAAATCACGGTAAAGGCTCGCTGTGGCGAGTCTCTACAATCACCGTGTAGCGCATTTTCTTTCCTTGTTCGTTTTTTCTGCAATATTTTTGAAGCCTTTTCGTTTTTTTTGCGTCATATATAAATCAACGTAAAAAAACATGTTATGAAAAGAAGAGTATTGGTATTATGTATATGTGCGCTGTTTTGCGCTGCTTTGACCTCCTGCGAAAAGGAGAATGACGGGAAATACAATCCAGGAAAGAAAATTAAGAAAATCTATCGCGAATACGGTGGACAGAAATTTCTGATGCAAGATTGGAATTGGAAAGGAAATTTGCTGACCAGCGTAGATTATTACAATTCCAATGGAGATACATTATTCACAGAGAACTATTCCTACGATAAAAACAATCGTATAGTGCGCATTCAAGAAGGAAGCGAAAATCTTGATTTTAGCTATGAGAACGGGAAAATCAAGTCTGTTAAATACTTTTGGGCCAATACGTTGGAAGAATCTTACGACTTTGTTTATGAGAACAACAAATTATCTAAGATTGAATATGTCTCTTACGATTCTTATGGTAGTAATAAAAATCAAAAACGCCTCAACCCGTTGGCTGTTTTGATGCCACAAGGCGGGGAAGGTTTGACGAAAGCGGTAGAAAAACTTAACACTAAGCAAAAAGGCGAAGACAGAATGATTCTTGAACTCACATGGGAAGGCAAGAATATCAGTCATATCCACGGACATTATGTAGGCGATGAAAGTGGCGAAACAATGGATGCTTATTTCACATACGACAACAACATTAATCCGTTCAAAGGTTGGTCTCCTATGTTATACGATGAAGTGATAGGTGTATGGGACGACTCCTATCTCAACACTTTCAATTATGGGAATATGCTGACCTCATCATATATTTATAAAGAAGAAGGCGTTGAATATGAATATTTTAACTTGATTTTCTCATACGAATATGATGGGAAATTTCCTGTGAAAATGACCATTTCAGAAGAAGGCGAAAACGATTACGAGTCCCTGCTGTTCGAATATTAGTCGTATATACGGCATACATAGAGCCGCCATTATTGTGGGCGGCTTTTTTTATCTTTAAAAAAAGCGTATTTTTGCGCTTTGTTGCAAAAAGTAAAACATGTCGATTATAGTTAACAACGTCACGAAAGTTTTCGGGGAGCAATATGCCCTCAACAAAGTCAGTTTTGAGGCTAAAAAAGGTGAAATTGTCGGTTTTTTGGGGCCAAACGGTGCCGGTAAAACCACTATGATGAAGATTATCACCGGACTGATTCCGCCCACGGAAGGCAGCATCACCGTCTGCGGGATGGACATTTGGAAAGATTCCCTGAAACTGCGGCAAGCCATCGGATACCTTTCTGAAGCCAACCCGCTCTACTACGACATGTATGTGCGGGAGTTTTTGGAGTTTGTGGCCGGGGTCTATAAACTGAAAGAGAAGCAGAAGAGCGTGGACGAGGTAATTGCCCGCACAGGCCTTACGCCCGAACAGCACAAGAAAATCGGGGCGCTGTCACGCGGCTATAAACAGCGCGTAGGCATCGCCCAGGCACTCATCCACAACCCCGAAGTCTTGATTCTGGATGAACCTACCACAGGCCTTGACCCGAATCAACTTATTGAAATACGAGAACTTATACGCTCCTATGGCAAAAACCGCACTGTGCTGCTCTCCACCCATATTATGCAAGAGGTCCAGGCCATGTGCGACCATGTCGTCATCATCAACAAAGGCGAACTCGTGGCCGACACCTTGACCAAAGACCTCCATCTCCTGGCCCAAAAGGTTGGACTCAAAACAGCTGACGATCTGGACGCCCTCGGTATGGAGCAACTTTTCCACAAACTTACTCAGGGCCGGTAGGCGGCGTTCCAAAATTATGAAAGAAAGAATCTTACAACCCTTGATGAAGTTGAACGGGCAGCTTGAGCCCGTTCCTTTTGAGCAAGCCTTCCAGCATGTTGCCCAAAGGCTGACGGCCGCGGGAGTCAATGAAACGTTAGTGATGAGCAGCGGTAGCTATTCCAACGAAACACTCTATCTGCTGCAACGATTGGCTCGCATTGCCCTGAACACCAATGCCTTGAACACCTTCGACTATTATCGTCGCGGCACAGATTTCTTTCCAGACAAAAATGACATCTTGCCGTTTGCGGAACTTTTCCAGTCAAACAAGTTCTACTGTATTTTCCCGAATGCCGAAAAGGGGTGCCAGGACGTATCCGGCGAGGCACCCGCTGTTTGGTCTTCACAGATGCCGGAAACACTGAAGGCCGTTTTCGAAATTCTCAAACGTTGCCCAGACACTCCGCGTTATTGGTTCAACTCAACGGATACCCTGTGTATTACGGACTATTATGCTTTCTTTCGTTGTGTCAACTATTACATGATACGGCACCATCTGGAAAAGGGTATTTACGTTGAAGTTTTAGGGAAAAACTATGGAATCTACAAAAATGCGTTGATGGAGGATGACTATGACGCCCTTTTGAAGAAAAACAATCTGCAACATACTGATATTCAATCGTTTGTTGATGATTTGATTACGGTTCATGCACCCGCATTTCTCGTTTGGGAGCGTTGGTTGACGGCCAGTGCCTACCATGAGTTGGAGAACATGTGCATGCTGCTTGACATCCAGTCGAAGCCGGCGGCCGGATTTTTGACCATCAAGGGAGAGTTGAACAGTCAAGGTCTTTACGACATGGGATTGTTCCCGCACATCGCGCCAGGCGGCCACCACATGGACGAAGAGGCGAGGCACAAGATGGAAGCAGTGTTCCAGGCAGCAGTCTGTACGGAATCCGTGGATGTTGCCTCGGTGATAGATGGTCCGGGTTTCCGTAACGTGATTTTGTGGAATGCCCTTGGCTCCGACATTGCCGAGGATATTCTCCATAATGTTCGGAAAGCCGAGTTTTCGCTGTTACATACATCATATCTCCCCGGCAATGCAGAGCTGTACGATGTGATTTTGCCAGCCAATCTGCCTGAGGAGGTGTCCGGTTCCTATACCGATACTGCCAAAGTACCGCATAATTATGAGTCCGAAATTGACAATCCGTTGGAATATAATAATATAGGTCAACTTTTCGGTCTGGCGAAAGCGTTTGGCATTCAGTTTCC
Organism: uncultured Bacteroidales bacterium; assembly: GCA_946186495.1. Classification (GTDB taxonomy): domain Bacteria; phylum Bacteroidota; class Bacteroidia; order Bacteroidales; family WCHB1-69; genus F23-D06. The sequence continues at coordinate 3,176 of CAMHNQ010000032.1, read as the reverse complement.
ATCCGACAAGGATGAAGCTTTTTTAGAATTCATCTCTTTTATGGAGGCCGGATGTCACAGCGCGGAGAGACATTATTTCAAGTAATTGATTTTTTGGCAAATTTTTTGCTTTATGTTAGTGCGGATTGAAGCAATATTCAGTTCCGCTCTTTAATTGTGTTTGAAAGTAATTGAAAATAAGAACGATATGGAAGAGAATCAAGAAGAAAATGTGAAGGAGAAACAAGTCCAGAATCCTGAAGTGAATGAGGAATTTCAGGAAAGTACTGACAATTTGTCGGGAAAAGAGGTTCAGACTGACAAAAACAAAAAAGGTTTTTTCTCAAAAAAGAAAGATAAAGAAAAAGTTCAAGATCTCGAAGCGGAGATTGAAAAGTTGAAGGCGGAGAAAGCCGAGCTGAATGACCGTTTTTTGCGGATGTTCTCCGAATTTGACAATTACAAAAAGCGTGTCAATAAGGAGAAACTGGATCTTATTTCGACGGCTTCGGAAAAGGTTATTGTGAGCCTGCTTCCTGTGATTGATGATTTTGAACGTGCAATCGCCGCCAATGAAAAAGCGGACAATGTGGAATCTATCAAAGAAGGCTTTAATTTGATATACAACAAGTTAATGCAGATGATGAAACGTTTTGACGTGGAAGAGATCCAGGCCAAGGGCGAGGATTTCAACACCGACTTTCACGAAGCCGTGACCCATTTTCCGGTCCAGAACGAAGAGGAGAAAGGCAAAGTGATTGATGTCACCGAAAAAGGCTACAAACTCAAGGATAAAGTGATCCGATTCGCAAAAGTGGTCGTCGGTCAGTAAGAAAGGAGACTAAACAATGGAAAAAAGAGATTACTACGAAGTGCTTGGCGTCTCGAAGGATGCTTCGGCTGACGAGATAAAGAAGGCCTACCGGAAAATGGCCATGAAATATCATCCCGACCGGAATCCGGGCGATAAAGAGGCGGAAGAGAAATTCAAAGAGGCTGCCGAAGCGTATGATGTGCTGAGTAATCCAGAAAAGAAAGCCCGTTACGATCAATATGGACATGCGGGTATGGGTAACGATGCCAGTGATTTCTCCGGCATGAACTTTAATGATATTTTCAGTCATTTTGCAGATGTGTTCGGAGGTGGCTTTGGCGGTGGATTCAGCGGCTTTGGCGGCTTCGGTGGCTTTGGCGGCCAAGGAGGGGCTCAGCGTCGCGTGCGTAAAGGCGGTGACATACGTATCAAGGTGAAACTCACTTTGGAGGAGGTGGCTGCACCTGTCGAGAAAAAGGTCAAAATCAGCAAACAGGTGGAATGCCCGCACTGCCACGGCACCGGTGCTAAAGAGTCCAGTGGCGTGACTACTTGTCCCACGTGCCATGGCAGTGGTCAAGTGGTGCGCCAACAACGCAGCATGTTCGGCATAATTCAGCAAGCCAGTGTGTGTACCCAGTGTGGCGGTACCGGCGAGATTATTAAAGATCCTTGTCCGCATTGTCATGGCAACGGAACCGTGTCCGGAGAGGAAATCATCACCATCAATATTCCTGCCGGTGTCGATAATGGTATGCAGATGACCGTTCCCCAAAAGGGACATGCCGCACAACGCGGGGGCATAAACGGTGATTTGCTTGTCGTCTTCGAGGTCGCTGACCATAATATTTTCGAACGTGATGGCAATAACCTCTATTTGAATTACTATATCAGCATACCCCAAGCGGCATTGGGCGCCTCCGTGGAGATCCCGACCTTGACGGGCAAAGTGAAAATCAAGATTGCTCCGGGTACGCAAAGCGGTCAAATTCTTCGCTTGCAAGGCAAGGGACTTCCGCAAGTCAACTCCCGTATTGTTGGCGATCTCATTGTTAATGTGAACGTCTGGACTCCGAAATCCCTTACCAAAGAAGAGAAAAGTATGTTGGAGCAGCTCAGCACACATGATAATTTCGTGCCGAAGCCGGGGAAAAATGACAAAAGTGTCTTCAGTCGTGTAAAGCAGTTTTTCAGCTAAGTTTAAGAATAAAGCAGACTTGTCATGCATTACTTCTACGCTTCCGATATCTCAAATCCTTTTATTACCCTAAGTGACTACGAGTCAGAACATTGCATTCGGGTCATGCGGCATCGAGAAGGTGATTGTGTGCGTGTTACCGATGGTTGTGGCCATTTGGTTGAGGCTGTCGTGGCCAATGCGCATCCGAAAAAATGCCTTTTGGAAGTACGAAGAGAAGTCGATGAAAACACTTTGGCGCATAACGGTTTACATTTGGCCGTAGCCCCTACCAAAAATCCCGACCGTATGGAGTGGCTCTTGGAAAAAGCCATAGAAATTGGCATTTACTCTTTGACTTTTCTCCAGTGTGAGCATTCCGAGCGCATGCGTATCAACATGGAGCGAATGCAGCGTTTAGCCATAGCGGCCCTTAAGCAGTCGCAGACTGTTTGGCTGCCGTCTCTGACGATGAACAAATTTCCAGACTTCATCCAGCAAAATGCTTTGAGGCAGGCGGATAAGTTTATCGCATGGTGCGATGACAACAATCAGCGGCAGTTAGTGAAAATGCCCCGCCATTATTCTGAGATGATTCTGTTAATAGGTCCAGAGGGTGATTTCAGCGCAGCGGAGGTTGAAAGGGCGCGCGAGGCCGGCTATATAGAGGTAAAGCTTGGCAACCGCCGACTGCGTACTGAAACAGCGGGGTTGTATGGGTGTATGGTGGCCTCTACCCAAATGCCATAGTTGTAATGTGATTATTGGTGTCCGCTAAAAGTCTCAAGCGTGCGTACGTGCACGAGGGCATGAAAAAAACAGGGCTGATACTCGCTTGAAGTCAGCCCTTATTGTTTACTTTTGCACTTGCAAACACTAAAAGTAAAAATACACATTTTTTCGAGCAGCCGAAGCGCGGGGTTCCAAAATGGATGGAAAAGCTCCAAATTATCGTTTTCATCTCCATAACACGGTGCTCCAACAGCATCTTCAAGGCAGGGTTTACGCATCAACTTTTTTATTTGGGCGAGCCGGCGCGGATTAGGAGACGACGCTTCTCTTGTGTTGACCGTTTGATTCGTGTCTGCGTCCTATTTGCACCCTATCAGAGCAGCAGCAGGCATACTATTTCTCCGATAGTTCTCCGTTACTTCTTCGATGATTTATCGGAGAAATATCGAAGAAATATCGAAGAAATATCGAACA
>CAMHNQ010000031.1 GCA_946186495.1 uncultured Bacteroidales bacterium | reverse complement strand
TTGTTTCTTATAATGTGAATAAGGATGGTAAGTGTTATCAAATTAATGATAATAATATTATGAAATGCATAGATAGTATTCATAATCAAACTTATAAAATTCTATGCATTAATGATAATGAAAGAGTGAATAATATAGAGAAATGTCAGAAGCTCATAATTGATGCATTTGATGCAATTTTACCAGAAAAATGTAGTTTTGAAATTAGCTGCATGTAATGAGAATGGATGAAAGATATATAATAGATTTCATAATTACTTGGGTTGATGAGAGCGATCCCAAATGGATGAAAGATTTTGAATACTTTTCTGCCAATGAGTCCCGTTATATAAACACGGACGCATGCAGATATCGTGATTGGGACACTTTGCGGTATTGGTTTCGAGGGGTTGAGAAGTTCGCTCCGTGGGTTAACAAGATATTTTTTGTTACCTATGGCCATTTGCCAAAATGGCTGGATACTGATAATCCTAAATTAGTAATAGTAAAACATGAGGAGTTTATTCCGCATGAATATCTACCTACATTCAATAGTTGTGTGATAGAATTCTATTTCCATAAGATAAAAGGGTTGGCTGAGAAGTTTGTCTATTTTAATGACGATATGTTCTTAATCAACAATGTGCAGCCAGATAGATTTTTCCGAAATGGCCTCCCATGTGATTTAGGCGGATTGTCTGATTCTGTTCATCCAAAGCCTAGCATGTTTGATAATTCTGTCTTCATGGCAAAAGCCTTGATTAATAAATGTTTTGATAAAAAGAAGGCTATACGGAGCCATTGGGCTAAATGGTATCCTCTTGACCACCCTATGCTGTCATGGAATAATTTTCATTATCGAAGAAGTCGCGTGTTTCCAGGTTTTATGATGAATCATTTACCTCTGGGCTATTTAAAAGGAATCTATGAAGAAGTATGGGCTTCATGCAGAGAAGATCTAGAAAGAACATGTGCTCATCGGTTTAGAGCCTGGGGAGATGTTGCCTCTTGGCTTGTAAGATATTGGCAATTAGCATCAGGTAATTTTACACCTTATAATTATTATAAAGATGGAAAATATTATAATATAAATGAGGCTTCTATTGATAAAATTGTTAGGTGTATAAAGAATCAAGGAAAAAGCATGGTGTGCCTAAATGATAATAATGACAAGATTGACTTTGAAGTTATGAAACGGAAGATCCAAGAAGCATTTGAGCATATATTACCCGAAAAGAGTCTTTTCGAAAAAAAATAGTGGAGCATGATGGGAGAAAAGATAGACATTGTTGTCTGTACAGATAAATGGTATGTAATGCCTACTGGTGTTATGATGTATTCTGTTTGTGTTAACAATCAGGATTCTGACATTACCTTTCATATCATAGTCGATGAGAGCGTAACTCTGGAATCGAAAGATAATCTAAAAAATACAGTGGAGAGATTTGGCAATAAGCGGGTTGTATTTTACGAAATTAACAGCCATCTTATAGACAATTATCCTACAAGAAAAGAAAAGATAACTATTACGCAGGCAGCTTATTATCGTTTGTTCCTTACTGATATTATTACCCCCAATATTAATAAAGTATTATATCTTGATGGTGATACTATTGTAAGACATTCTCTGACATCATTATGGGAAACAGATTTGTCAGGCTATGCACTTGCTGCGGTTACTGATATGAGTTCCGGTAAAATTGAGTATTATAATAGGCTAAGATATCCTATAGAATTAGGGTACTTTAATTCGGGAGTTTTATTGATTAATTTGGATTGGTGGCGAAAAAACAGTGCAGTTAGTTTGTTCATGGAATATATTAAAAAATATTATGAACGGATAAAATTTCAAGACCAAGATGTTCTTAATGCGGTTTTTTTAAACCAAGTATTGTTTTTACCAGTAACATACAATTTTCAGCATGGATTTCTAAAGAAGATACCAGATTATGATTATTGGAAATATGAGAAAGAAGTAGAAAAGGCAAGGAAAGACCCTGTAATTGTGCATTATACTTTGGGAAAGCCTTGGGAAAAAACAGTTCCAGATTTTCATCCTTTTGAGAGTACCTTTACAAAGTATCAAAAACAAACTATCTGGAGAAACTGTAAGAAAATTGATAGGAGATCTACTATATCGAAAATCAGATTTTTCATCGGCCAAATACTAAGGCATTTTGGGCTTCGTCAGCGCTCAAAAACAAATATTTATATAGACGTCTTACCAGTAGATTAGGAGAAAACATGGAGCCATTAGTCAGTATCGTCGTCCCTGTATACAACACAGCAGAATACGTTGAAGAATGTATTCACTCAATTCAATCGCAGTCGTACAAGAATATTGAGTTGATTCTTGTGAATGATGGCAGCACGGATGGCTCTGGTGAAATTTGCAAGAAATATATATCCCAGCCAAATGTCCAATACATAGAGCAAGAGAATATGGGACCACAGGACTCAAGAAAACATGGGGTTGAGATGGCTAGTGGCGAGTGGGTTATGTTTGTAGATTCAGATGACTATTTACAGAAAGATTGCATACGGGACTTAATGTTATTGACGGATGATGTTGATATTGTCTTAGGAGGCTTTACCAGACAAACGAAGTTTATAAATGATACATATTTAAATAGAAAAGATTATCTATACGCCCTATATATGCGCAAAATTCATCATACGCCATGGGGAAAATTATTTCGGAGTGAGTTGATTCGTAGATGCCCGTTAGCCTTTGCTTATAATTTCCGCCTACATGAGGATCTGCTGATGAATTTAGCCATAGGGCGTATTAATGACAAGAAAGTTGCCGTAAGTAACAAACCTGCATATTATTATCGTTCTCGTATGGAGTCTTTATCACACGTTAATCAAAGTCTGGATTTCTACAATGATATTTGTAATTTAGAATACTCCATTGTGGCAGGAGGCTTGTCTGAAAAAGAATTAAAACTTTGCGATATATATAATCGCATTCATTACTATTTAAAGTTTCTTCAGATGAATGATTATCAGGCGAATAAAACGCACCCGTTGGTAAAGGACGTGATTGGCCTGATGAATGAAGAAAAGGTCGTTCGATTAAGTGACAGGATAATATTATTAGCGTCAAGTAGGAGAGCTATGAAAATTTGCTTCTTCATTAGGAAAATAATCATTAGAATAGAACAGCCATTATTAATCGTAAAAGACTGTAAGCGATTGTATGGTTTTATTAAACTGAAGCATTAAAACATTATTTATGGTAGGAATCATCTCGTATAATATTCATTCTGTTCATATGAATTATGGTGCAGCTCTTCATAGTTGGGCCTTTCAACAGTATTTAGTGAAGAAAGGGTGTGATTCCGTTATTATTAACTACTTTCCTAAGAGTTTTAATAGAAGAGGCTTTAAATATAGTATCAAATACCCATTCCTGAATTATAAGAGGTTTTGGAATCTATGTGAGTTTTCTAAATCTATAGTTAATTGGCTTATATTGGGTTTTATTCCTAATTTGAGGAAATATCATAAATTTAATCAATTCTTTGATACACATTTAATCAAAACACAGGGAGAATATAGTTATGATCAACTTAAAAGGTTGAACCAAATAGAAGGTCTGGATATTGACACATTCGTTTGCGAAAGTGATGTAATTTGGAAGATTTCAAAAGAGGGCGCATTTGATGAAGTCTTCTTCCTTCAAATTCCATCTGCAGAAGGCAAAAGAAAGGTCGCCCATGCGCCATCTCTTTCATCTCGTCCTTTTACAGATGCTGAAATTAAGACTTTTACCCATTTAGTCAGCGATTTTACTGCAATTAGTACAAGAGAGAGACAAGGAGCAGAGTATTTGTCTGGATTTATGCATAAAAGAGTCGAATGGATGCTTGATCCAACATTGATTATTGATGAAAGTGATTATCTGCAAATAGCAAAACTTCCACAGGAACAAGGGTATATCCTTCTTTATAATTGTATGAAGAACGACCAAGAGATGGTGAAAGAGGCAGAAGCATATGCAAAAAGGAAAGGTAAAAATCTGATAGAGATAAGTAATTGGAATATCAATAAGCTGCAGAATAATCACCAGGTTATTACGGATGCTGGCATAGAGGAATTCCTTGGCTATTTCAAGAATGCCAGCGAGGTGATATGCAATGCTTTTCATGGAGTGTGTTTTTCTGTTATATTCAAGAAACCTTTCTATGTGTTTCAAAGAGACAACAGCGACTATCGTATGAAGAACATCACAGACGAACTGGGGCTCTCCACGCGGTTTGTCCCTTATGACAACAAGCATCTGCCATTAGTTAACAACCGGATAGACTACGATGAAGTATATAAAACGTTATCTATACACAGACAACGTTCATATCAATATATTGAGGATTATATCTTATGAGGCTGCGGAAGGCATGGATGAGGCTGGAGCATCCGGCGATGATCATGCGCGACATAAAGAGATTGGTTAGTTGCTAAAATTGTGCCATTTATTGTAGCATAATATTTAACCTCTATTATTCATACTCCCTGCACATCAAATCACTGTTCACTATTCACTAATCACAATAGCCTCTTCACCATAAAATACTCGTTCCCAACACAATGCTTATTATCATGAATAATGCAAGTTAAGATGAAACAGAAGATATGGAAAATAACAAGGCCTGTGCTCAGGCCAATAGGAGGGGCTATAATTGTTGCCATGTTCTATCTGCTGCGCATATTCCCGATAAAGAAGAATAAAGTTCTGGTTTCAGTGTTTAAAGGCAGCCGCTATGACGACAACCAGAAGTATATCATGGAGGAGCTTCATAAGCTTATCCCCGATTTGGATATTGTCTGGGTGAAGAATCCCAAATTTGAATATGAACTGCCAGAATGGACAAGGCCTGTAAAATGGCAAAGTTGGCGATGTGTGTATGAGTATGTCACGGCCAAGATATGGAATAGTAATGTTATAGTGCCCGACTATTTTGTAAAGCGCAAAGGACAGCTGTATGTAGAAACCTGGCATGGCGGGCTGGGTGTCAAGAAAGTTGCCGGGGATATCATCGGAGATTATGCTGCCGACAGGAAAAATATCAGAATGTTCAAGAATCCCTCGAACATGGCAGATGTGTTTATCTCAAATTCCGACCATCTGTCTGCTATCTATCGCAGGGCTTTCAAATTCCATGGCCCTATCTGGAAATGTGGCTATCCGAAGAATGACATGCTGGTGCAGAACAACCCTGAGGACGGCGTGAAGGCTCGTAACGACCTTGGCATTCCCCAGGATCATAAAGTGTTGCTTTATGCACCTACCTGGCGGCTTCGCTTTTCTGAGGAACACCATATTGACATGACAGTTTATGATTTGGACATGAAGCGTTTGAGAAAGGCACTGACTGAGAAGTTTGGTGGTGAGTGGACGATGCTCATCAGATTCCACCCAAAGGAGGGGCTATATGCCAAGGGCTACCAGGAAGGGCATCCGGAGGCGATGGACGTGACGGACTATCCTGATATGCAGCGTTTGCTGATGGCTACGGATGTGATGATCAGCGACTATTCGAGTTGTATCTTCGATGCTGCACTCAGGCGGATACCCTGCTTTACATACGCCACCGACTTCAGCCACTATAAGTATGAGGAACGGGGTGTCTATTACGAGATGGAGGAGCTGCCGTTCCCCTACGCCAAGAACAATGATGAGATGGAGCATAATGTGAAAGCATTTGATATGGAGGACTATCTAAAAAATTGGGATGCCTTCTGTGTGCGGATGGGACTGAACGAGACGGGGCATGCCGCCAGGGATGTCGCCGCCAAGATGGCCGACTTCTTGAATGGCAAAAATGTAACGTGGAATAATGACTATCCAATAAACTGAAAGATTATGAACGTAGCAGTGATATTTGCGGGTGGACAGGGAAGCAGACTCCATAACTACAGTCGCCCCAAGCAATTTCTTGAATATAGAGGAAAGCCCATTGTGGTCTATACCATTGAGATTTTCCAGCACATCCCGGATATTGACGGGATTGTGGTCGCTTGTCTTGAAGACTGGATACCCTATCTACGCAGTCAGGTGAAGAAATACAAGCTGGACAAAGTGGTGGATATTGTGCCGGGTGGCAAAAGAAGCCAGGATTCCATCTACAACGGTTTGTCTTGCGTTTCACAGCATTATCCAGACGACACGATGGCGCTGATTCACGACGGCGTACGCCCGTTGGCGATGGAGAAGAGCATCATCGAGTGTATCGAGGTAGCCAAGGAAAAGGGGAACTGCGTGGTTTGCGTCCCTGCGATGGAGACGATTGTCAGCGGGGCTGAGGGGGCCTTGAATGTGATTGACCGTAACGCGTCGCAGATAGCCAGAGCCCCGCAGTGTTTTGTGCTGAAGGATGTGCTGGCGGCACACCGCCGGGCTCAGGCGGAGGGAAGGCACGACTTTGTGGACACCTGTACGATGATGCATCATTATGGGCATGAACTCCATACAATACTCGGAACAATGGAAAACATCAAGATTACGACACCTGCCGACTTCTTCATGTTCCGTTCCATCATTGAAGCAAGAGAGGAAGGATCCATATTTGGACTTTGAAGAGTGAAAAGTGAGGTTGTCATAGAGGATTTGCGGAGGATGTGCCGGGCGGATCTGCCGTGGCATCAGCTGGACGGCCAGACGGTGCTCGTGACAGGGGCCGCAGGGATGTTGGCCTCGTATGTCACGTGGCTTTTGCTTCGCCTGCATGAGTATGCCGGCATCGATGTTTCTGTGGTGGCATTATGCCGGAATTCCCAGAAAGCGGAGCGATATTTTGGCTCGTATGCCGGCAAGCCCTATTTCCGTATGCTGACGCAGGATGTGTGCGATGCGATAACGTATGACGGGGCTGTGGATTACATCTTCCATCTGGCAGGAAACGCCAGTCCGCATTTTATCAACACGGATCCTGTGGGCATCATGAAGGGTAACCTGCTGGGCACGATGAATGTGTTGGAGCTGGCCCGGGAGAAGCGAACGGCAAAAGTGCTGTTTGCCTCGACTCGAGAGGTGTATGGCGCAAATGAGCATGCAGACAAGTTGGATGAGTGCTCCTACGGCGTGCTCGACCCTTTGGATGCCCGTTCATGCTATCCGGAAAGCAAGCGGGCTGCTGAAACGCTACTGAAAAGCTATCGGCTGCAGTACGGCGTGGATTATAATACGATTCGGATTGCCCATGCTTACGGCCCCACCATGACGTTGGAGAACGACGGGCGGGTGATGGCCGACTTGGTGGGCGATGTGGTGGCCGGCAGGGATATCGTATTGAAAAGCAACGGCGAGGCCATTCGTGCATTCCTTTATGTCACGGATGCGGTATTGGGCATGTTCACCGTGCTTTTCAGAGGGAAGGCCGGCGAGGCTTACAACCTGGCCAATGAAACGGAACCTGTCAGCATCAGGGAGTTGGCACAACGATTGGCCGCTTCCAGAAACGACAAGACAATCCGGGTGGTGGTAAACGAAGGGGACCAGAAAGGCTATTGCGCCTATCGTCGCACGGCTTTGGACACCACCGCCATCGGGCATCTGGGATGGAAGCCTCGGGTTTCACTGGGTGAAGGCATCACCCGTGTTGTATCTTCTTTCACTTTAATCCCGTAAGTTTCTTTCACCTTTAGCTGTTGACAAATCAGCAAGTCATTGTCGAAATCGGTTTCGGCACGCAGGGGATTTTCAACATTGGGTACAGCATGAATTTCTGAATATTGTTGTAGAAGAATCTGTATGTTCGAAATTTATGTACCTTTGCGCCCTGAAATAATGCAATAAGATGATCTCCTTCGAAGACATAGACAAACCCTCGCGGATGTACGACTTCTACATGAAGTTCCTGAGCCTGGCGCACAACCACATCTATTACCGGAACTTCTACATCGTGAACCGCGAGAACATCCCGCCGAAAGGAACGCCCACGTTAGTGATTGCCAACCACCAGAACGGCATGATGGACGCGATGGCGATCCTGCACACCATGTACAAGGACGGGCGGCAGCCGGTTTTCATCGCGCGCGGCGACATCTTCAAAAAAGACTTAGTGGCGCGGATCATGCGCTTCCTGAAGATCCTGCCGGTCTATCGCAACCGCGACGGCGGCCGCGAGGACATCAAGAAGGACCTGGCCATCTTCAACCGCGCCGGGCGCATACTCTGCAAGGGCGGCACCCTGGTCATCTTCCCCGAAGCCGGGCACCAGCAAGGGCACTACATGTCCACCTTCAAGAAGGGGTTCAGCCGCATCGCTTTCGCCGCGGAGGAGATGAACGACTACCGGCTCGGCCTGCAGATTTTGCCGCTCAACATCCACTACTCCAACTACTTCAACTTCCAAAGCGATTTGATGGTGACTGTCGGGGAACCGTTCACGTTCGAGGAATTCTTCGACTTGTACAAGGAAGCCCCGAACCAGGCCTACCTCGCCCTCAACGAGAAGGCCCGCGCCAGAGTCAAAGCGATGACCCCCGACATCGACATTCCCGAATACTATAACGAAATCGAGGCACTCACGCACATCATGAGTGAACCGCTGTTGAAACACAAAGGACTGAAAGCCAGGTTTCTGCCAAACCAAAAAGATGCCGCCATGACCATCATCGCCGCCATCCGGCAGCTCCGAGACGAACAGCCCGACCACTTCCACACTCTCATGGGCGACACGCGCAAGTATATCGACACCCTGAGAAACACAGGACTCCACCACTGGGTCATCAACCGTAAGGTCTCCGGTTTCAAGGTGGCGGGCCGTATCTTCTGGATGCTGCTTATCCTGCCGCTTTTCCTGTTCGGCTACCTCAACAACTTCGTGCCGATATGGGTCACGAAGCACTTCACGAACAAGATCAAAGACCCGATGATGCATTCCACTTTCCAGTTTGCCATCGGAACCCTCGGCACTTTCCCTATATGGTACCTCTTCCTGCTGGTGACCGTCAGCCTGCTGAGCCACCATCTCTGGATCGGCTTAGCCTATATCCTGCTGTCCGCCCTCACGGCTTTCCTCGCTTTCGGCTACAAGAAAGCACTGCGCAAGCTCGGCACGCTCTGCAAGGCCAACCGCATCCGTCGCACCGAAGCCTACCGGACCCTTTGCGAGCTTAATTCGCGGATTGTAGGGACGATGGAGGGGTTGCTGTACTAAAACTTCCGGCTATACCCCACATTCAAGATTCCTTGCGTGCCGAAACCCAGCTCGATATTGGCGGCGTTGTGTTTGCCCACCCGGAAACCGATGAAGTTGGTTTGCTACGCTGGTTTAAGGGTCATCACCGGTCTTGCAGCCCCGATGAACTCTCCCGTCCGAATGTCGTAGTAATCCCATAGAGTTCCGATGTAATAAATCGTTCCTCCAAGATAGACTGAGGAATATAAAGTCACTTTTTCCTTGTGGAGATAGTTGATGCTGTAGCCGATCTGTGCAGAGATGAAATGCAAGTATTCGTTGCCATATTTGTAGAGGTTTTCCACCGCTATTATTGTGGTGTTTGTACATAGCCCACGAAACATCAATGTCCAACGCACTATATTTGTTGAAATAACAGTGGTACTGCAGATTCACGCGAATACTGGAGCTGTCCTCGCTCCATTTCCTGCGAAATCTCCTTTCAAAAATTAACAATTGAAAGTCGAATTGTTAAAATGTGTTTTATAAAGCATTGATAAACAGGGTTTATTTTTTTGCAAAAACCTTGACAAAATGTGTTTTTTTGTTGTATCTTTGCCGCCTGATTATAGTATTAACAAACATCAAACTATGGAACAGAAAAATCCGATAGAAGAGGCCCGGAGATATGTGGCCAACGCAAGGGAGATCATCAAGAAGGCGAACTATGACCCCGAGCTGAAAATCTACACCGACAATAAGTACGTCAAGACGGCGGGCAACATCCTGTGGTGCGGCTGCTTGGTCGCGTTGGATGCCGTGTTGGACCTTCCTAAAGGCAAGGGTCGTCCGTCCATCGAGAAGTACAAGGAGGCTGCCGGCAAGCGCGACAGGAAGCTGCTGGCCGCCATCATGGGCGGCTACGACACCATGCATTTGAGCATGGGATATGACGGTGCACGGGGGAAAAGAGTGAGTGCCGACGGGTTCGATTTTGCCAACACGATCATCGACCGCTGCGCCAAGCTTTACACGGGGGATGTTTGCGCCTGAGAGATAAGTCAGGCCGTAATCCGACAACACTAAGGCACGGATGCCGGGTACACAGTGCAGCAGCATTGGGAGGAAGCGCGGCCATCCTTCGTCCATCGCGGGCCACTTCACTGCGCCGATTCCAACAGGAAAATGGCTCCGATGCATATTTGCGACGCTTGGAAACGTCAGCTCCTGAGCTGCACCGGCATGCCTGGATAAAAAAGTTGATGTGCAAACCTTGGAGAGCCTTGGGATAAAGATAATCCATAATACATTTTTTGTACTTTTGCGCCCTCAAAAAAGAGGTACTACATTCATGAAACCCTGGCAGATAGCGGCATTCATCTTATTGACAATCACCGGATTGGGGATTATCAGTTTTTTCTATCCCGAGAACGGTTTGCGCCTTGCGGGGCATGAGATCCGCTTTCCGTCGCCCGAGCGGGTGCTGGCGGACCCTGACGCGGAGTTGCCCGAGTTGCCCGAAGACAGTCTTTCTCACGACAAGCGCATTCCGAAGGCCACGATCTTCAACCGCAAAAAACGGGAGGCCATCATCGCGGAAATCGCCAGAGAGGACTCTGTGAGGCAGAAACATATGGAGGAGCAATTGGACACGCTGGAGCATTTCAGGACAGAGATGGCATCGGAAGGCCATTTCTACCTGCCCGACGGCGATGTAACCTACTTTGACAAATTCTTTGCGAGGGCTGCGGCGGCACACAGCCGCGACGAAGTGCTTCGGGTGATGCACTACGGAGACTCGCAGATTGAGATGGACCGCATCTCAGGAAACCTGCGCGTATGGATGCAGTCGAAGTTCGGCGGCGGCGGTCCGGGGCTCCTGCCCGCCGTCCAGACCGTGGCTTCCTACGCGGTGAGCCAGTCGGCTTCGGGTCCGTTCACGCTCTATTCGACCTACGGAGACGGGGCGCGGGCGCGCGGAAACTACGGTTTCATGCTCAAATGCTACCGGCTTACGGGCAACGGCACCTTCACGGCCAACGCCACCACCAACAAACGCACAGACAGTCGCGTGAAGCGGTTCTCCCGCGTGACCCTCCTCTACAACGACCACGACGGCCGGTTCCGCGCCACCCTCACCGACCGCAAGAACAGGTACGACTCCGCCTGCGCGAGCACGGGGCCCGGCATCCATGCCATGCACTGGCGGACCGACTCCGCCACCGCTTCCCTTCGACTCAACATGCAGGGTACAGCCGACATCTACGGCATCATGATCGACAACGGGCCGGGCGTGAGTGTCGACAACATCCCGCTTCGAAGCTCCTCCGGCAACCAGTTCACCCTCGTCACCGATTCCATCCTGCGCAAATGCTACCAGAACTCCAACGTGGGAATGATCATCCTGCAGTTCGGCGGCAACCAGATGCCTTCAACTTACAGCACCAAGTCCATCAACGACTATTGCGCTTTGATGCAGAAACAGATACGCCGTATCAAGAGCGTCTGCCCAAATGCCACCCTGCTTTTTATTGGTCCGTCTGACATGAGCCACTCCTACAGCGGATCGCTGCAGACCTACAAATTCCTGCCCGCCATGGTGGACAGCCTGCGCAACATGTGTATGCGTAACAACGTGGCATACTGGGATTTGTATGAGGTCATGGGCGGCCGGAACGCGATGGTCGCCTGGGTGAAGAAAGGCTGGGCCGGTCCCGACTACGTGCATTTCACCCCTGCCGGCGCGAATTATGTGGGCAAGAAGCTCGCCGAAAACTTCGCCACAATGTACGAACTCTACACCACCCGCCGCAAGATGGGTGCCGAAACTTTCGACAATCTATGGGAGGCTACCGAAAACTGATCTGCTTTATGTTGGCATTCTGCGTGTTGAAAATATCCGCGCAGACTGGCGAGACTGCTGACAGCGTGGCATTGGTGATGGAAGCAGACACCTCTGCCGCATGGGTGCTCCCTGAATTGTTTTCCGACTATGACTCCACATTTTCGTTCATCCGCTTCAACGACGACACACTCTGCTGGGGCAGGGACAGCATTCCGTTGGTGCACTTCTACGAGAAGTGGGACCGCGTGATCCGCACCCGAAAAGGCAACGTGCACATCATGCACATCGGCGGCTCGCACGTGCAGGCAGGCACCATGTCGCACCGCATCCGCAAGCACGTCCTGGCGGAATACGGCGGCGAACCGGCCTCGCGCGGGCTGATATTCCCCTACTCCGCCGCAAACGCCTGCAACAACCCCCGCGACTACAAAATCTCCCGCTCCGATGTCTTCTCGCTGATCCGGAACGTCTATCAGCAGTATCCGTCGCCGCTCGGCATGTCGGGCATCTCCGTCTATTGCACCAAGTCGGTGCAGTCCATCAAATTCACGATGAACGAGCCTGACTACGACTTCGCGACGGACACGCTCGTGCTTTTCGGCCGCTCCAACGGCCACTACATCGACCCCATCCTTAAATACGACACCGTCTGGCGTTTCCCCGACGAGACCGACTTGGAGAACGAACGCTATTACTTCTATCCCGACCGCCCTTTGCAGGAATTCACCTTCTATTTTCCGTGCGGATCGGCGGACACCTTTTTCGTGAACGGGCTGTGGCTTCAGAACGGCAAGCCAGGCGTAACCTTCACCTCCATCGGGGTAAACGGCGCGGCTGTACCCTCCTACCTGCGGTGCAAGAACCTCACCCGCGACCTCAAGGCATTTCCGCCCGACTTGGTCATCTTCGGCATCGGGGTTAACGATGCCTTCTCCGCCGACTTCGACTCCACGGCCTTCAAAAACAACTACCTGCAGCTCATCGCCCGCATACGTGAGGCCAGTCCCGACTGCGCCTTCATCTTTTTGTCGAACAACGACACCTGGAAACGCGGGAAAAGAGGCCGATACGCTGTCAACCCGACCGGGCCTGCTGTGAGCGACGTCATGCACCGTTTAGCCAACCTCACCGGCGGCGCCTGCTGGGACCAATTCGAGGTGATGGGCGGGCTCGGCTCCATGGCCAAATGGCAGGCCAAGGGGCTTGCGCAGAAAGACCGCGTCCACTTCACCGTCAACGGATATAACCTCATCGGCGACCTTTTCTGGCACGCTTTTGTACAACCCCTTAAAACCCTACAGCAATGACCTGGGAGAATGTATCGCAATTCCTGATCAACCTGTTCTCGTTCGACGAGGCGCACCCGCTGCTCTTCACCCAGTTCAACTTCTGGGCCTTCTTCGCCATCGTCTATGCCCTCTTCGCGCTGTTCCACAGTAAACGGCTGCTGCGCAACTCCTTCCTCTTCTTCGTCAGCTTGCTGTTCTATTACAAAACCTCCGGACTCTTCGTCCTCATTCTGCTGTTTGACACCTTTTTAGACTATTTCCTCGGCATCTTCATGGACAAATCGCAGCGCAACGGCTGGCGCAAGACGTTCATGATTTCCGGTGTCGTCATCAACCTGCTGGTACTCTTCTATTTCAAGTATGCCTACTTTTGCACCGACGCCTACAACACCATTGTTGGCAGCGAACACGAGGTCGTCAACTGGTTAGCGCAGTGGACCAACAACTGGACCGGCAGCAACTATTTCGATGCCTCCAAGATTTTGCTCCCCGTCGGCATTTCCTTCTATACTTTCCAGAATATCAGCTATTTGGTGGATGTCTATAAGCGGAAGATCTCGCATGTGGCCAACATTCTGGACTTCGGCTTCTACGTCTCGTTCTTCCCCCAGTTGGTTGCCGGCCCGATTGTGCGCGCAGACCAATTCGTGCCGCAGCTCTACAAAAAGTTCTTCCTCACACGCCGGCAGTTCGGCATCGCGGTGTTCTGGATTCTCAACGGCTTGGCCAAGAAGCTGATCATGAGCGACTACTTGGCGGTCAACTTCGTCGATCGGGTGTTCAACAACCCGTCGCTGTTCACGGCGTTCGAGAACTTGTCGGCGCTGTTCGTCTATTCGCTGCAGGTCTATGCCGACTTTTCGGGATATACTGATATTGCCATCGGCGTGGCCATGCTGATGGGCTTCTACCTGCCGAAGAACTTCAACTCGCCTTACAAGGCCACCAACCCGGGCAATTTCTGGAAGCGTTGGCACATCTCGCTCTCCAACTGGCTGAAAGACTACCTCTACATCCCGTTAGGCGGCAACCGCAACGCCACGTTCGGCACCTACCTCTGCATCTCGCTCATCGCGGCGGTCATCATCCTGCTCACCAAAAGCGTGGTCATCGCCAGCATCATCGGCGGCATCGCGTTGGCACTGCTCGTGGCTTCACTGGTAAGCAAGAAGGCACGGTTGAAAATCAGCACCAACCTCAACATGATGAACACCATGCTGTTAGGCGGTCTATGGCACGGTGCGTCATGGAACTTCATGATTTGGGGCGGATTGAACGGCATCGGCATCCTGTCGTACAAAATCTGGCGACACGGCAACATGCTCGTGCGCAGCACCATCGCCACCGTGGTATTCGTCACCTTCCTGATCACCAACCACCTGTGGCCGCATCCCGCACTGATGATCGGCGTGGTTTGGAGCGGAATATGGTTCGCAGGCACGCTCGTGAAGACCGTTTTCAGCCTCCTCAAGCCGGACATGACGGTGGCGTGGTTGGACAATGTCTGGGGCATCATCCAGACGTTCGTCTTCATCTCGTTCACACGCCTTTTCTTCCGTTCCGGTTCCAACCTCGACCCGGCCACGGCCAACGAAACGGCGTGGGAGACCGCCAAGGCGATGGTCAACAGCATCGGCGGGCAGTGGAACGTCGCAGCCATCCCCGACATCATCGCTAACTACAGCACCGTTTTCATCATGTTCGTCCTCGGCATGGTCATCCACTGGCTCCCAGACCGTTGGAAGCGCTGGTACCGCATCAACTTCGCCATGCTCCCCATCTGGCTCATCGCACTGATTACCGTCGCGGCCGTCTTCGTGCTTTACCAGTTCGTCACCGCCGACCTGCAGCCGTTCATCTACTTCCAGTTCTAAGGAGCCAACGCTTCCAAGCGTTGCGGCAAAACTCGCTTCCAAGCGTTGCGGTAAGACTCGCTTCCGAGCGTCAGAGACAACCCAAGGCGAACGCAGGGCTCCATCGGGAACGTATACGATAATGAATGGCTAAACCGTCAAGGTTCCACCCCGTAGCATTTCCCGGGAAGTGAGAACAGCAAGCCCTTCAGCTCCATGCCCAACAGCACTCCGGCCAGCTTTGACGGAGTGTAGTCCGCACAATGCTCTGCAATTTCGTCAATGCTTTTTTTCCCTGTCTGGACAAAGCGGTATATCCGCCCTTCCTCGTCGTTCAATTCGGGGAACAGCTGGGTCTGGACGGTTTGCGCAACTTCATCCCAGTTCATCATTTCCAGAATGTCTTGTCCGCTGGTGGCGATGGCCGCAATGTTCCGGCGTATAAGGTCGTGACAGCCGGCATGCATCTCGTCGAAGATGCCGCCGGGGATGGCGAAGATGTCCCTGTTATAGGAGTTGGCAATGTGCGCAGTGATGATGCTGCCGCCCTTGAGGGCACTTTCGGCCACCAGCACGGCATCAGCCATGCCCGCAATGATGCGGTTCCTGGCCGGAAAGTTCATCCGGTCTGGACCCGTGTCGAAGTCGAACTCACTGATTAGCGTCCCTCCGTTTGACAAAATCCTGTCTGCCAAAGATTTGTTACTTGCCGGATAGACCGTGTGCAATCCGTTGCCCAATACGGCCATAGTGGGTATTCCAACGTTGAGCGACTCCTCGTGAGCCACCGTATCAATCCCGTATGCCAAACCACTGACCGTCACTATTCCACTGTCTTTCAAATCATTGAGTATTTTTACAAGGCTCCGTACGCCATACGAGGTGGCATTGCGCGTACCCACTACGGCAAGCACACGCCGCCGGTTGAAATCCCGTTCTCCCTGGAAATAGAAAGAGACCGGCGCATCGCTACAGCGTTTCAGCCGCTGCGGGTAATCCAAGTCTAAGTAGTGGCACATCTGCACCTGAAATTTCTCCATCAGATGCAAATCCCTCTCCACTGACGCCTTCACTTTGTCCGTGAGTTGTATGCGCAGTTCCGGGTGTTTACGGCTCCTAAGCCGGTTCCGCCATGTTTCAGGTTTCTCATAAACGTTGCAGGCCGAACCCGCGACCATCAGAATCTGCTTGAGTGTCCCCTTACCTATCCCTTCGGTCTTGTTCAAGGCCATACGATAAAAATTTTCCGTATACATCATTTTTTGTTTTCGGTTTATGAATTTGTTTTATCTTTGCGCGTTGTTTTCGCACGGCAAAGATAGCAATAAAACGAATATAAAACAATAGCAAAATAAAAATTCCAAAAACATGAAGAAAATCAGCTATTTGGCATTAGTCATTCTGGGCATTTCATTGATCTCGTGCCATCAGAGATCCGGGAACTCAGGCATAAAAGTCGACAATTTCTCCACGGGGAAAGCCGGGGAGATGATTTTGGCCATTGACACCGCCTACTGGTCCACGTCTGCGATGAAGACGATCTACGGCGTCCTGCAGCAGCCACAGCCCGCCATCAACCAGATCGAGCCGATGTTCGATGTCATCCGATGCTCGAACACGGACTACAAGGCGTCGTTCATGCGCCATCGCAACATCGTGCAGTTCGACTACAACCCGAACTATGCGGGAAACACTTACGAGCTCTCGCGCAACCCCGTCGCGAACCCGCAGGTCGTCATCAAAATCCGGGGCAACAGCCAAGATTCCTGCCTGGCTCTCTTCCGCGAACATCAGGACGAAATCGTGAAGTCCCTATACGACAACGACATCGCGCGCCTGCAGAACGCACACCGCAAACTGAATAATGCCGTGATTGAAAAGAAAATCAAGGAGAAGTTCGGCCTCACGATGACCGTGCCTGACGGCTACTTCGTAGGCCGGGAAGAGCCAGACTTCCTGTGGCTCTGCTTCCGCACCCCAAAGAACGACCGGTTCGTCATGATCTACAAGTCCCCCCGCTACGAGCTGACCAAGGAGAACATCATTGACGAACGCAACCGCATCACAAAAGCCTACATTCAAGGGGCTGTGGCCGGCGCCTATCCCGTGGTGGCCGACATAGAAGGATTCCCGATAGCCCAAAACCGCCAGATCCGCTACCACAACGGAATGGAAATGAGAGGACTATGGGCATCTGTACGTGACAAGATGGGCGGTCCCTTCTACAGCTTCACCCAAGTGTCGCCCGACAGCACCGCCTGCCTCACCATCGACGGCTTCGTTTACGCCCCTCAAGAAGAAAAAAGAGACTATCTTCGTGAAGTTGAATCCATCGTGAAATCCATCCAATAATTTTTTTTCAACTTGCGTAACAAAACGGCCGCATCTTGCGACTAACTATTACGTGACAGAAAAAGTGTTTAATCTGCAGGAGGTCCTGGACGGTTGCCTGCGCAACGACAGGCGATGCCAACGGCGGCTGTATGATGAATATGCGCCAAGAGTGTTTGGACTGTGCCAACGTTTCGCACGCAGCAAAGAGGACGCGGAGGAGATTCTCATGGACGGGTTCATGAACATCTTCAAAAACATCCACACCTACCGCAGAGAGAGCAATTTCTTCACCTGGGTACACAAGGTGTTCCTCAACACCTCCATAAACCACTACCGCGCCCGCAGCCGGTATCGCCACGAAACGATGCCCGACAGCCCGGAGTGGGAGGAAGGGCATCTCGAGGATGAGAAAATCGTCTCCTCACTCGAAGCCAAGGACATCCTGAAGCTCGTACAGGGGTTGTCCGACCTGCAACGGATGGTGTTCAACCTCAAGGTCGTTGAAGGATACTCCTACTCGGAGATCGCGGAACAGCTGAACGAAAACGAAAACGCCGTCCGTGCCGTCTTCTTCCGGGCAAGGAAAACACTTCAGAACGCCCTCAAAACAGACATGCGCTGATGGCCGAGTGACAAAAAAGGCATATACATAAATTGCAAATTGGAAAAGATGAAAGATATAAAAAACATTTTGGAAAATTATACGGAACAGCCCTCCGAACAAGCCTGGGAACGGCTGAACGCCCGAATGGACAGGGAACTGCCAACCCGACGTAAGACTCCGGCATGGAAATGGGTGGCTTCTCTGCTGATTGTCGCCATGATTGGCGGCGGCATCGGAGTTTTCCAATATCTACACAAACACCAGAAACCAGTCGCGCAAAACAGTCCTGAAGCGATCGCCGCCGGTCAAAACGCGGCAGAAGAGACCGACACGCCTGCTTTCTCCGCACCTGCCGAAGAGACTGCAACGGTTTCTGAACCCGCGACCGTCACGCGCCCAGAGAAAACGGCCCCGACGTACGACAACGACAGCCACACCAGCACCGCACGCGAACCCGCCAAAGCGCCTGCGGAGGCACAACAACCTTCCGACCGCAGCACCCCGAAAAGCAACATCCGACAAATCGTGCTTCCGCCAAATTCGACCCTCGCCAAGCAACTGGCCGCGGACCCGGTACTGAAAACGCTCTCCGACGAGAGTGTGGACTGGTCGCTGCCCGCTCACCTTAGCATCCCGAACATCTTCACCCCGAACAACGACGGCGTGAACGACTTTTTCGTCATCGAAGGACTTGAGAATTACACCGCGCAACATCTCGTCATCCGCGACAAAAACAACCGGGTTGTCTATCAGAGCGACTCCTATCGGAACAACTGGGGTGGCGAAAACTGCCCCGACGGGGTTTACAGCTACGAATTCAGCTTCGCCTACAACGGCATCGAGAACCAAGCCTCCGGAAAGGTACGCATCCTGAGGAGTTGATTCCCTCCTCCCCTCTCATCCCCATCTGAAACAAAAGGTCGCCGAAGCCTTGCTAAGCTCAGGCAGCCTTTTTTTTTGTTAATTGTAATGAGTCGCCAAACTAAAATATTTGACAACTAATTACAACATTTTGAAAATCACAAAACAACAAACAAAAACGTTTTTTTCTATTTTTGCTTGTCATTTAAATATTTTGTATATTTGCTGCCAAGTACAACAACATACAAAACACTTAAAAATGACAATTAACAATCTAATTATAAGCATATTAAAAAAATCAAAAAACGACTCTACTGCCGTTCCAACCTCCCCATCAACAATCCAGGAGTTGCACTATATATTATTTTAAGTATAACTTAATACCTCACAAAACATTAACGCATGAGGAAATCTCTACTACTTGCCATATCCTTACAACTCATCGCCGCAGTCTTGCTCAAAGGAAACCCCGTTGGCTCGATTTCCGCGTGCGTGACCTGCCGCGACTGCATGGTCTGTATCGGGCAAGCCTACAGCCGCGACACAGTTGCGGGAAACCTCATCACACATAAGGGAGGAGGGTACGATTCGTTATGCCTATCACACCTCCAAATCCACTGGCCAACTCATATAAACCTCAATATAACAAACTATTTCACAGAAAGTTGTGATAGCTCAAAACCGAATATCTATGAAGGGCTACACCTGCCGACGCGCCCCCTGACAGTCAGGGAGCTGATGGACGCGAACCAGCGGGTATACGAGCTGGTGGAGACATATGTGGGGAACGCCGACCTGACGACACGGTACACTCAAAAAGCCGGCCCTTTCAAAAGCCTGTTCGAAAGCCGGAACACCACGCTTTATATGGACCACATCGGCTGGTACAACAACTCCAACCGCAACGACAGCACCACCTTGGCCGGCTACTGTTCGTTTTACGAGCAGCAGCAGGGATCGTTCACCGAATTTTCCATTCACGACGTCACCATCCGCTATCTCGGGCGCAACGAGATGGGGGATATTTTGTATGTATCCGAACTGACAAAACAATACCGGACGACGCAGGCCGACACGCCCGTCAACATCCGGCTGGCTTTGCACATCACATATAGCATTGAAAGGCAGGAGGCAAGAATCACGCGCATCGAGTGCATGCGTCGTGATGTCAGGCTGCAGCCGCACATCATGGCCAACTATGAGAAACATGACCCTGCACTGTATATCCCGACGACCCTGAAAGCGAAGGATGTCGAAGGCTCCATAATCCCTCTGTCCTGGAGTATCCACCCATTGTCGGCAGAAGTGTACAGCCAACTGTCGGCCAAGAGCTGCGCCACCTACCGCTACGATTTCGAGGCGCAGGCCAATCCCGTGAAGCATCACACCATCTCAGTGTCAACGGTGAAGAATGCTGTCGGCGTGGAGGCCGGTTATGCGCAGGCGACAGGAAAACGAGTGGTCGGGGACCTTGCAAGCCGTGGCCGACAATTCTTTGCGCCCACATACAGCGAGCGCGTGTTCCACATCGGGGCCGTTTACCAGAGGCAGCTCTTCGCTCGCAACCGCCACCGCTTCACCGTGGAGACGGGCGTTTCGTTCGACATGGACTGGCAACAGCTCACCGCCGACCGTTACGAGGAGTCTCGCGAGGCGATTGACCCGGACGGCGACCCCTACACGCGCCTGACGGTTTTGTCGGACTTCCATGAGAGGTGCCGCAACTTGGAAATTGCCGTGCCCGTCATGTTGCGCTACGACGGGTATGTGACCCGCTCGCTTTCGTTGTTCGCGTCCATTGGCATCCGTAGCAGCGCATTCATCCCGGGCCCAGCCTCTGCCACCTTTGACGCCTACTACGCAGGTCAATATGGCCCCGAGCACTTCGATGTTCTGATTGAAAACAACTACCACGACTTTGGACGTTTCTACGTGAACTGGATTAATGACGAAAGCCCTGCCCTTGTCCGTTGGCGGCTTGATGCCCTTGCACGAGTGGGGGCGCAGCTTTTCTTCACGCCTGAGAAACGCTGGTCGGCAGAGTTTTCCGTAGGGGGCCGATACGGCCTGCTCGACAAAAGGCAGAACACCCAAGCACAAGCAGAAATCCTCAGCCTCTCCCCCGACAAAGACACCTTCAACTCAGCATTGCGGGACCTCTCCGCCCGTCCGCCCGTGTTCATCGAATGCCAGGCCAAATTGTCGTATAACTTTTAAAACCGTAAAGCCATGAGAAAGATCTTTTATCTGACAATAATGCTTTTGACCGCCATCGGTGCGCGGGCACAGCAGTTCGTGTTCTTCTGCGTGAACTTAGGTGACCATACCAATGGCGGCTATGTGGCAGATGTGATTGACGGGGTTCTAAAGCAGTTGGATCAACAAGACGAGTTTGTAGTATACATTCGAGGCGGCGTGAACCATGTCGGCAAAGTTTTCGACGCTGTTCAGATTACCAAACGCGCGGAGTGGGAAGAAGCCAAGGGGTTACTTGACTATATAGATCGCTGTTCGGTACTCGCTTTTTCGGAAGCGGAAATGCTGAAACGCATATTTCAAAATCGTTACGACATTGTAGAACAGAAACTTACACCGAAAATCCCCATCACGGTTTACTGGTTCGGAGACGAACAGTACTACCTCAACTACAGCCGCACGCTTTTTCTGCCATTCTACTTCGCCACCGATGGTGCGAATACATGGCGCAACTGTTATCTTTACGGAGACACACAACAGATGAAAGATTCAAATCTACTCGAAATAATCGGTGCATACGAATATTCAATTAACAATGTAACAGTAAAATAGACGACTATGATATGTAAATTTTGTGGATTTAACAACGTCGACGATGCCGCTTTCTGCAGCAGGTGCGGATCCCCTTTGAAAGAAAACCGGCCGACACCTCCCGCATCCAACTCCGCAGACCCAGTTGTTGACAATGACAAAAAGACAATACGGATGGCGACCAGTCCCACTGAATCAATCGCAGGAGATGTGATGAGACACGACTGCGGATATCCGTTACTGCCTGGCACGCGGGTGTGTCCTAATTGCCACAAACCAGTGGACGGAGTCACGACAACACCTCCCCCTCCTCCAAGCGGTGATGCGAAGAAAACTGTGGTTGTCAATAGTCCTGCCCAGCAAGGGAAAGACACTGTTCCGAAAGAAACAGATCGTTTTGTGAACCCTGAGCAAAACAATTCCATCCCGAAAGTGACCGAAATTTCCGCCATACCAGCCCAAGGCTATTCAAACGCGAAAAAGACCGAAAGATTCGATCCTTCCGACAATCAGCTTGGTAAAGTTGACAAGAGAACGGTCAACTTCCGCCAGATGAAGCAGGAATCGAGGCCTCATCAGGTCGAAACGGCTGTCCCAGAGTGTTCATTGAAGCCTATCGCCCGGAATGGAGAGATGGCAGCTCCTGCCAAGCACAATTACCAAGGCGAGGAAGTCATCCTCAACCGCCAAAACACCGATCCGGAAAACTCCACTATCACCTCCCGACAACAGGCACTACTCTCCTTCGACAACGGCAAATGGTACATCGAAGACAAAAGTGCCTACAAAACCACCTACATACGGGTAACGAAAAAGACCGAGATTAAGGAGGGCGACATCATCGGATTGGGCGACCGCGAATTCGAATTCACCACCAAATAATATATTTAGGATATGGCAGAGACCTACTTCGGAGAGAAATGCGACTTCAATCCAGGCGACTATATCACAAGTCACTACCGGATGGAGAAGACCTTGGGCGAGGGTAGTTTTGGGCTGGTACTCAAGGTATTGGACATTCGTGACAACAAACCCTATGCGATGAAGATTCTGCCCCTGTGGAAACGCACCAACGACGAGAAGCCGGAACTGGTGCAACGTTTCAAAATGGAATTCGACACCGGCCGCATCGACAGTCCCTATTTGGTGCACTCCCTTGATTACAATTCGGTGAAAGGAAACCCTTGCATTGTGATGGAGTTCTGCCAGAAAGGCAACCTTTACAATCTTGTGGAGAAAGGGGTTCCCAACTATGAGCGTATCTCCACTCAGATACTCTACGGGCTGCAGGCTCTGCACCGGAGCGGCAAAGTGCACCGCGACCTCAAGCCCGAAAACATCTTAGTGAAGAGCGACGGCAAAGTGGCACTCTCCGATTTCGGTACCGCTGGGGCCATCGCCTCCATCCCTTTATGGAAAAGAATTCTCAACAAGGTTGACATCTTCGGCACGTTCGCCTACATGGCGCCAGAGCAGACGCGCCCAAAAAAAGCCAATGCCACCGTTCTACCCACCACCGACATTTTCTCTTTTGGTGTGGTACTCTACGAAATCCTCTTCCGCGAGTTGCCTTATGGGAAGCTTGACGGCGAATCGGACCTGCAGCCTTACATCGACAAGGCTGTGGCTGGATTGTGGAACCGTGACATTCTACGTCATTTCCCACACCTCCGCCATTGGGAACCCGTATTGGCCGGATGCCTCGAACCTGACTACGAGAAACGCTACCAGAATGTGGACGAGGTGTTGGCACACATCCCGCAACGACGTGAGCATCAGCAGGATGTAGCACCTGCACGAGTTTTCGACTACAACACGGATCTCCGTCGAGGTGTTGTGCTGAAAGTAATGCAGGGTGAGGAACATGGCACTCGCTATAACCTCAACGACTTCCTACACGAAGGGGTCTACTTAGTCTCCGCAGGCAGACTCAACAGCCGTTACAAAAACAACATCAATATCCGTGACTTCAACACGACATACATTTCGCGGCGCCACTTCACCCTGGAGTACCACCCTACCGAAAACAATTGGTTTCTACGAGATGGACAGTGGGATGACGAGAAAAGTTCCTGGACAAACTCACTTAACGGCACTTACATCAATTCTCGAGAAGTCAAGGCACTGGATGGCGCGGAGCTGAAAGCAGGAGACATCATCTCCATTGGGGAGGTGAAACTGAGAGTGGAGGGCGTTTAAGACAGACAGAAGCAATCAACAATCAATATTCATTAACAAATAACAAGGTTATGGCAAATCAAACAACACAATTCAAGAGAACGGTCTCCGGAACCATAAACTCCGGTATGCGCTCCGTGTTCGGAGGTGAAGGCAGACGCTACTTCATCCTCGAGCACAAAGACGATTCGGCAACGCACCGTCGTGGTGAACAGCAGAAGATGATTGTCGATGAAGTGTTCATCGGCCGTGACAAAAAGTGCCAGGTGCTTATCGACGAGCAATTCGGTACGGTGAGCCGCGAGCACGCCGTCATCGTCCGCGACGGCGACCGCTGGAAACTTATCCACCGCAGCAGTACCAACGACACGTTCGTGAACGGTCAGCGCGTGATGGGCGAGCAGTACCTGCAGAACGGCGACGAGATCCAGCTCTCCTACAACGGCCCTCGTCTCGGCTTCATCATCCCGCAAGGCGACCAGTCTTTCGTGAAGTCCATCGGCATGACCGCCCGTCTGAATCTCTTCCGCCAACAGGCCCTCCGCCCTTACAAAACCGCTCTCACACTGCTCTCTGTCATATTCTGCATCGCTATCGCTGGTTTGGTCACCGGGCTGGTACTGACAAAAAAAGACAACATGGAACTGGCGAAAAAATACAAGGACTTGGCAAACGAGTTTGCAAGCAGACCGTCTGACACAATCACGCAAACTATTTACGTAAATTCTAACGGCAAGCATGGCATTCCGTCAGGCGGTGGAGCCGTCACTCCTACTCCTGGTGATTTGCAGGCATTTGAGCCGTATGTCTACTTTGTGAAAATGACCCAGCTTACAGCAACAGCTCCCAAAAACACAGAGGCGTATGACATTTTGGGAGATGGAGTCTATACAATCTCGTTAGAGGGAAATGGTATTCCCAAAGCGACAGGATTCATCACAAGCGACGGACATTTCATCACGGCACGTCACGTGGTGGAACCGTGGGCGTACTACGCTTCTGGCGACTTGAACGACCCTTATACGAGAATCAACGTATTGAAATATTGTGGGGCGGTTATTGACGCCACCATTGTAGTGGAAAGCAAAACAGGAGACCAGCGCACTTTCAACTATCGAGATTTCGGTGTAAAGCGCTCTTCGGATGTCACCAAAGAGGTCTATTTCTGGAATGAAGATAACGAAAAAATCGTTTATGAGGCGACTTTCGCTAATGGAGACGACTATGCTTACAAAAAAATCAACGTTAACAGCAACATCGTCATGAACCCCACACTGGCAAAATCATTACCAGCCGGCGCAAAACTTGAAATCCTTGGATTTCCCTACGGACAAGGAGGCGAACCGAATCACATCCGTCCTCAATACACCTATGCCACAACCGCCAACAGCGGGTTATTGCACAATATCATTCCTGTAACTGGAGCTAACTTCGAAGGCGGAACCAGCGGTGGTCCTGTTTTCTATAAAGACGGTAAAAATTACTATGTTGTTGGTATAGTCTCCAACCGTTATGGCCGCAGTAGTGGCGAAGTCGTTCCTGTTTCTGCAATTTCGTTCTAATTTGAAGCCCTATGAAACAAGTAAATCTGATTATATTGCTGATTTTTTCCCTTTTAGTTGCTAACGCTCAAGAACCAGAATTGAATTTCAGCAAAAAAAGGGGAAAAGACAAAAAAACGGAGCAGGTGAAGCAGACCTCATCCTCGAATGTTGTAGTTCCACCAGATAGCGACGAGAATCCTCCTCTGAATTTTGGTAACACAAACAGTACAGCGGAAACAAACGGATTCCTACAGAAGATTGTCGACAACTCGTTCATTGTTGTCAAAGCCAGTTACAATGTGCGCGACAAAGAGAGCGGTTCGAATGTCACCGGCACGGACTTTTTCAGCACAATTTATTGCATCACCCCTGTGTTGTCCTACGGTTTCGGAATAGACAACCGATTCCTCAAACCTTGGAAATCCGACCCCAAATATGATGCCTACAAATATGGTGATGATTTGGTGTCGGTCGACAAGTTGGAATACAAATTGCTCAAGGATGAAACCTATGTCCCCTATACATTGAATAGAACCACAGGAGAGACACTGGCTCCAGGTTTTTTCCATGTGGCGGACACCACGTTCCACAACCAGGGTTTGCGCGTGGAGGTCGGGAACGGCGCCAAGACGGGATATATGGTCTGGTTCTACGTGGATTCCGAAACAGCCGATGTCCGATACAACAACATTCCGGCCAATATCACTTTCAACGAGAACAGCATCTTCGACGTACAACAGCCTGCCCATCCGGAGGCTGTGATTGGCGGTGCCTTTCTGAACCTGAACGCTGATGAGCCTGGCTGCCTTCGCCTTAATTTGATGGGCATAGCCCGACTCGACCCGTACGGCAGTGGAAAGTGGGAATTGGTGAAGATGCAATCAAAACCGACACCTCCTGGGAAAGCGAAATCTGTCGAAGCTACAAAGTCCTCCAAGCATGAAGATCAGTCTAATTCGGAGATCAAGGATGACAGCATTATCCCTGATCAGTCTAAGACTAAAACCGCTAACAAGGACAACAAGAAAAAGACTGAAAAAGAGAGCAACAATTCCAAGGATACTAAACCCAGCAAGAAGTCGGACAAAAGATCTGGAACCTCGACCAAAGCGTAACCCAACATTTCGTCCAAAAACAACTGTAATCATATAATGAAAGTTGAAACAATATTAACCCTTGCCGCCCAGTGCGACAGAGCAGCCCGCGACGGCGCGAACGAGGACAACTGCCTCGTCGTGTCGCCGGTAGGCTGCGAAAGCCCCATCGTGAACCATTTCGGAGACGTCGCAGGCTTCTCCGAAGTGGTCCCGCTGCGGGATAAAGGTTGTCTTTTGGTCGTGGCCGACGGTATGGGAGGGATGAACGCCGGAGAGGTGGCCTCCCACATTGCTGTGACCACACTCGCCAAATGCTTTAGCGAAGCGGGATTGAAAAGTGTGGAGTTGACCGACAACTCCATCCGGAAATTTATCCGAAAGTCCATTTTGACCGCCGACGATGCTATTAAGAAAACTGCATCCAAAGACAAAGAGAAAGAAGGCATGGGCACCACTGTGGTACTACTGTGGATTCTGCCCGACAACACGGCATATTATGCTTGGTGCGGTGACAGCCGACTCTACCGCTACACGCCTGATATGGGATTGCAAACGCTCACCCGCGACCACTCTTACGTGATGGAAATGCTCCACTTGAGCGAGGAGGAAGCTTTCGTACATCCTGACAACAACATTATCACCCGCAGTCTCGGAAACCCTTCTGAAAAGGCCAATCCGGAAATCGAGGGTCCATTCCAAATTTACAAAGGTGACCTGTTCCTGCTCTGCAGCGACGGGCTATGCGGTGTGCTTCCCTCTCAAAAAATCATTGAGAATATCTCTTGCATCGAAGATATCTTGGAAGAGCATATTCCGGATGCCGATCACCTCATTGACGGCATTAACGAGCTATGGACAGCCGCAGCTGCAGCCGGATGGCACGACAATGTAACCACGCTGCTCTGCCAAGTCAAGGAAGGTCCCAAACGCCCCGCAGCCGAGAAGAAGCCAAAACCGTTGCAAACCAACAAGAGTAACCCTGCAGAACCTCCTTTGCCGCGTGAAACCCCACCCATCAAAGAAAGCGAAAAGAAACTCGGACGTAAGGATACTCTAATTGCTTTGCTTGTCGTAGCCTTGGTGTTTGTTGGATCCGCTGGATGGTTTTTCAAAACCACTCGTTCTGAAAATGCTTCCTTCAGAAAGCAACCCCAACAGGAAGGGCAACATTTTTTTGGGAATCCAAAAGTCGAAAAGTCTAACACTTCAACTCCTGACAATTGTTTAGAGGGGAAGACTAACCATGAATCTCAGACAAACAAGTCAACCGCCAACAGTAATGCCGCCATTCAGTACGAAAACCGCACAAATGAACGTCATGAACAAGTTGCGAGACCCAACACAAGTAAACAGGTCTCAACGGAATCAGACACTACGAAGTTGAATTTTTCAAAACCCAAAACCCAAAACAAACAAAATCAGAATGCTGGAACAAGACAAGAAATGATGGATAAGGCCAATTCCAATAAGAATGGTGACTATCGGCAGACGACTGCCAAGAATAATTGAAAGTCAAAACCCACTAAGTTTAGACTATTATGCCGCAACTACGACAAGGATATCTGTTTAACAACCGCTATCAACTCCTACGAAAGTTAGGAGAAGGTGGCTATTCAGAGGTTTGGCTTGTGGAAGATACAGGAGTTGGCATTAAACAAGTACTCAAGATATTCCTCCCCTGTGCACAATTGGACAACACTACCGTTGGACTCTTCCGGGAAGAATTTAAGCTTGTTTACAACATAAATCATCCCAATCTTTTGAAATACAGTTATTTTGGAGTCTGTATAGATTATCCGTATTTGTTAATGCCTTACTATGAGGCGGGATCGGCAGAGTATTTGGCAGGAAAATGTTCTGAGACGATGGCCTGGCGTTATCTTCGCGATGTAGCCTCTGGCCTTGCCTGCCTGCATGCCCAACGGCCCGCCATTATTCACCAGGACATCAAACCCGCCAATGTATTGCTTGACGGAGACGGTAACTTCATCATTACTGATTTCGGCATCAGTGCGAATATGCATAGTCTGTTCATAGGAGGAAGAAATAGCACTGTGCAAGGCACCCTTCCCTATATGGCACCAGAGAAATTCAAGAATAACCCGCAAATTATTGCCGAAAATGACATCTGGTCCCTTGGCGTGTCGATTTACGAGTTGCTCACTGACAGCTTCCCTTTTGGAAACCGAGGTGGCGAAAACCAGCTTAAAGGCATTGATTTGCCTGCTCGCCCTGCACATATCTCGTATGATATGTGGAATGTTCTGACAAGCTGTTTGTCTTGCTCTCCTGAGCAACGTCCGACTGCACGTATGTTGGAAGAATATGCCGAGAAGAAACTGAACCCTGCCACCTATTGTTCCTATGAAAAGGCATACACTCGTACCACATCAGGGAATCATGCACAGGGTGGGACATCATCTTATTATTATCATAACACTAATGCCAGAGATTCTTTCAAAGCTTCCCTCGAACCAAGTAGGGTACGAAATTTCCTCCCGTGGCTTATCTCCGTCGCTGTTGTCGCTCTCATGGCTGTAGCTGTAGCCGCGATCACCTTTCGAACTACCGACAAGCAACCAGTATCTCCGAAAAAGATCGCAACGACAGCATTACAGTATCAACCAAATGGCAAAACAGAATCCAAACAAGAAAACACCAAAAAATCAGTCAAAAAGTGTAAAGATACAAAAGTTAAAAATCTCAATGAGAATCCTGTCATCCATGACAATTATCAAGAACAACAAGGCAGTGGAACATCAAACAATTCTGATGAAATTAAAAAAGATTATATGTTTTAAAAAACAAGGACCATTACAAAAATCTTGAAGAAATAGAAAAGACATGGCAACATTACAACAAGGCTACCTTTTTGACGGACGATACAAGCTGCTGAAGAAGCTTGGCGAAGGAGGGTTTTCAGAGGTCTGGCTCGTGGAGGACACCTCCGCGCAGCTCACCCTCGTGCTCAAGGTGTTCCTGCCCACCGCGCAACTCGACGAGTCGGGCATCGAGATTTTCCGCAACGAGTTTGCGTTAGTCTACAACCTGAACCATCCCAATCTGCTGAAATACACCTATTTCGGTGTCTGCGTAGGTCATCCCTACCTGGTGATGCCCTTCTACAACAACGGGTCGGCGGAGGACATGCTCGGCAACTGCAGCGAACGCAAGGCCTGGCAGTTCCTCCACGACGTGGCCGGCGGCCTGGCCTGCCTACACGAGCACCAGCCCCCCATCATCCACCAGGACATCAAGCCCGCCAACGTCCTCCTTGACGGCAACAGCTTTATCATCACGGACTTCGGCATCAGCTCGAACGTCCGTCACCTTCTGGGACAGTCCGCAGAGGGCAAATCCACCGTGCAAGGCACGCGGCCCTACATGCCCCCCGAGAAATTTCAGGGAGGCACAATCCCATTGGTGGCCAGCGACATATGGGCGTTGGGAGCCTCCCTCTACGAACTGCTCACCGGCCACCTGCCCTTCGGTGGGAAAGGCGGCGAGGCCCAGTTTGAAGAATCCGAAATCCCCGCCCTCCCCGGCAACTTCTCCGACGACCTGAAGGAGATCGTCACCCAGTGCCTCTCCTACCAGCCCGCCAACCGGCCGTTCGCCGCCGACCTTGAGCAGTTTGCCGCCGACAAAATCGCCTTCTTCACCACAGGGAACGTACGCTCCGCCACGGGAAACGTGAAACTCTCGTCCATCCACGTCAGCGGCTCACAACAGCCGGCCCCTCCCCCAGCCCCGCCGACCCCCTCCGGCGCGAAGTCACGGAAAGGGCTCGCCATCGGCGCGGCGGCCGCCATCCTCATCGCCGCGACTGCACTGGGACTTGTTTGGGGCTTCTCCGCCAAAAAGAGACACGACAAGACGGCCACCCCCTACGAAACCTCGCTGGCCTACTACCGGCAAGCGACCCGGCTTTACCGGCAGGGCGTGAACAACACCCAAGGCCAGCTTGACCGATTCGGCAAGGCGGTCATCCTGCTCGACAGTGCCCGCCTGAATCCGGAGTTCAGCACCTCCGACTACTCGGACAGCATCCAGCAGCTGAGAGGCCAGATTTATGACTACTGCCTGAACGAGGCCAAGAACAACTACTCCGGCGCATTCTATGACAATGAGCTCCGAAAATACGTGATGAGCTACTTGGACATGGCCAAGAGCATCACCAACACCGGCGAAGTGCAAACCCTGATAGACTCCATACAATACAGATATGTCGAATAAAAAAAACATAAAGATATGAAAAAAATCACGCTTTTATTATTGATGATTCTCGGTGTCTCCTTCTGCACCGCATATGCCCAAGACTGTTCCGACCGCATCCAGGCTGCAGGGCGGATATACGAGCGGTACAAGAAATCCTATGACAAGAAACAGTTGGACGAGGCCCGCAAGCAACTGAACAACATCAAAAGCAGCAACGCTCCCGAAAACTGCAAGAAAGAGGCCGACCGCCTGCTGAAACTGTGGAAGCCCATCTACAAGCCCAAGACGGCCAAGGCCAATGTCGAGGTGGCGGCCATCGTCGTCCGAGACACCGTCATTGAACGGCACATCAACATCGACACGGTCGTGAACGTGCTGGTACACCAGGACTCCTTCAAGGTGAAGCGCTTCTACGACGTGGAGTCAGCCGCCATGGAATGCGCGAACAAGAAAGATTTCGAATGCGCCGTCAACAACTACCAGACCGCCATCGCCTTCGGCCGCGACCTACACCTCAGCGACGAAATCATCTCCGAACTCCAATACAAAGAGCAGAAGAACAAGAAACTGCGTTTCAACGAGTTGCTGGCCATAGCCAAGAAGTCGGAATATGAGGGGCAAATCCACGACGCCCTCCAGCAGTACGAGTCAGTGTTGACCTATGGCAACGACAACAAGCTCGTGGACGAGGAACAGGTGAAAGCCTTCGCCGACAAGGCTGAATATCTGCAATATGTGGAGGAGATGTTCGACTATGCCCGGCAAGCCGACGAATACTACCGCGCGCACGAATGGGAATTGGCCAAGCAGGAACTGACCATGGCCATCGAGATGTCCGACACCCTTGGCTGGAAACCGGGCGTCATCCTATGGAAACATCGCCTCGACACTGTGGATCGCATCATCAACATCGGAGACGACATTCTCGACTACTCCACGTTGAACAGCCTGGCATATGACGACATGCACGACGACCTCACAAAACTGCTGCACCACGCCCTGCTCCATTTCCAAGACATCCCAACCGACACTTTGACGGTGGGCCTGATTGTCTTCCCGAAAGGGGAGATGGACGTTGTCGTAGACAAGAGACAGGAAGACACCCTTGTGACAAACACCATCAAGAGGGAGATTCTGCAGGCCCGTCTCAAACTGCCCGCCATGACCTACTGGGGGCAAGAGGTGACCGCCAAGGCCTCCTACGATTATGTCATCAGTGTGGAGAGCGCCATCTCTACCGTGAAGCGCAAGCCGAAGAAGCTGATCGAGAAGTTGCCGATGATCGGTGTGGGGCCGTTAGAGGCGTTCATCAACAAGACGGAGGACACCGTGCGCCGGACCGTCCTGTCGTCCGCCAGCAAGCCTTTCCTCTACGGCACTTTCTACTTCAAGCAGTCGGTCTCTCAGATAGACAACTCTTCCAGCTCGGGATTCCATCTGGTGAAGTACAGCGGCACCGGCGGCCCCGCCAACGTCTTCCTCTCCATGATCGTGCCGGGTCTGGGCCGCCATCGCGTGACTTACGGCGAGCAGCTGGGCATCGGCACCACAGTGGTCTTCTTCGGTTCGACCGCCGCCGCCCTCGGACTTCGCTACTATGCCCTTGACAAAAAATCCATGGATCTGAAGAACCTGTTCAAATTCGAGAAAAAGGAATACTTCGACGCCATGGAGCAGGGGCAGCCCCACCAAGTGGCCTACTGGACCTCCTACGCATTCGCGGGGGTGGCCGCCGTCGTCTATGTGACGGACGTGCTTTACACCCTCATCCGGGGTTCCGTGAACCTTTCCCGACAGAACAAATATAAGAAATGGGCTGTTGGCGCGTTCTATGACCCGTCGTCCAAGACACCGTTGATTCAGTATAATTACAAAATAAAGTGACATGATAAAAAAACAAAGAGTACTAACTTACACATTATTATTCGCTTGCATACTATTTCTAAACGGCTGCCATAACCCAAACGCCTTTGACTTCTCCCGACTGAGCGGAATGGAGTGCGAGGGGGAATGGGGTGTCCCCCTGCTGAACGCCCGATATACCATCGAGGACATATTGAACATGGCAGAGAATCCGGAGTTCCTCCATGTGGGGGATGACGGCACGCTGGAGATCCGCTACGAGTACGAAATCGACTCTGTCGTGTCGGCTTCCCGATACCTCGACTCCTACCTAAACGTACCCCTTCAGGTGAGCGGTTCCGAAACTTTCCCCTCATCTTCGATAACCATCCCCAACGTGGGCGAGGTCGTCCTGTTCAGCGACACCCTGCCGGTGAAGTTCCCCGACCAAGACGTGGTGATCTACTCGGCCAAGGTGGGGTCAGGCACCATCGACCTGAACGTGAGCTACAACCTGTCGTTCCCTGTGCGCGTGACAGCCTACTCCCCACAGCTGACAAACGCCGCCGGGCAGATGTTCGTAATCAACGCCAACACCTCGAACGGAGAATACCACGAAACTTTCCACCTTGACGGCTACGAGCTGGTGACCGACGACAACGAAGTGCAAATCTTCCTGGAAGTGCGGGCGCAGGTGACATCCGCCACGCTTCCCAGTACTCTCTCTTTCTCCTACCAAGTCTCTTTCAGTGAGATCCGCTTCGAAGAAATCCGGGGGAAATTCGCCCCCGTGGCCCTTCCATTCGACCAGGAGTGGGACTTCAACTTGGACTTCCTGAAGAAGTATGTCACCGGAAGCCTCACCCTCATGAACCCCGAGGTCACTTGCGAATTCATGAACTCCTTCCCGGTTGACGGGAGCATTTCGCTGAATGTAGCCGCCCTGTCCGGTCCGGGAGTCACCTCCTCGCTCATCGCCGCCAGCCCTGCCAACATTTACCTTCCCGCTGCCACCGGCCAGTTCACCCCGGTGTCTCTGCCTTTGGCACCCTCTGTCATGCTCTCCGCCGACTTCGACCATTTCAGGTTGAGCGGCGACGCCACCATCAATCCCCAAGGAATGGACTCCCCGACGCTTGTGTTCAGGACCGACCAGCTCATTCATCTCCGGTTTCTGGTCACCCTGCCCCTCCGCCTCTCCATCGACGAGGTGGTCTACCGCGACACTATCCCGCTTGGCAACATCGACATCCCGGACGAGCCGGCATTCTCGAACCTCCTCCTCCGCTTAGGGCTTAACAACGGCCTCCCGCTGAATTTCCAAATGCAAGCCTACTTCTACGACTCCGCCACCGGGACGGTGAGGGACAGTCTCTTCACCGAACCACGCACCGTATTGAGCGCCGTGAACGGCTATCCGCGCGAGACCGCCCTGTTTGCCGCCAAGGAGGACATCGCGGCGGTACAACGCATGCTTTCATGCGACAACATCATCCTGCGGGCGAAAGTGCACACCGACGGCGGCCCCGTCACCATCAAGTCCAGCCAGTCACTCGGGGTGCACCTTTCGGGACGCTTTAACATGGACGTGAACCAATTGGTCGAACTATAACGAAAACGTGTCCCTATGAAAAAGACAATCGCCCTTTTCTGCACGGTCGCATGCCTCCTCACCACCGCCTGGAGCCAAAACCTTGACGTGACCCATTTCATGCGTCTCTCCCCTTTCCAGAACATGGACAACCCCTCCTGTGAATCCATCTACAACGGCTACGTGAGCCTTCCCGGCGGCATGGTGCACGTCGGCGGCAACCTGGGTTCCATCCGATACAAGAAGCTTTTTGAAACTGACGAGGAGGGTTATCCCGTGACTCTTACCCCTACCAAGTTCGTCAACAGTCTGGCCAAGAACAACTACCTCGGCGTCAACTCCGCCGTCGAGCTATGGGGATTCGGTTTCCGCACGGGCAAGGTCTTCGTGACGGTTGACCACCGCCTGCGCGTCAACACCGACGTACGCTATTCAAAGGCACTTTTCGGACTGCCCGTGTATGGAAACATGGCCTACACTGAGAAACCCGCCGACATGAACATCACCGCCAACGTGAACGCCTACCAGGAGCTGGGGATAAGCCTCCGCCACGAAATCAACGACAAGATGGCCTGGGGTATCCGGCCCAAGGTGCTGTTCGGCATCGCCAACCTCCGCGCCAACAAGGTCAACGCGGTCCTCACCACAGACCCCGTCACCTACGACCTCGCCATGACCTATAACGCGGATGTGCGGGCGGCGGCCATCATGCCTTACAACCTCACTTTCGACAAGGAGAACGGATTCAATTTGGAGTATTCGACCAATGTCAGCGACATCACCGGGAACATGTTCAAGAATTGGGGCGTAGGGCTGGACCTGGGATTCACCTTCAAGCCACTGCCGCAAGTGAGCGTCTCCCTGAGCGTACTTGACCTCGGCTACATCGGCTGGCGCACCTCCACCACCCAGATGACCAGCGTACTGCACGATGCCGGACGCTTTTACGAGGACGGCAGCATGGTGTTCGCCGGCCTTACCCGATCCGACATCGAAACCTTGATTGACGGCGGGAACCTGAACGAACTGTTGGACACGCTGGCCTACTATTTCCCGCTGGCTGTCACCCCGACCGGCGCCTACTACACAGCCACCCCGATGCGTGTCGTGATGCAAGGCGACTGGGAGTTTGCGAAGCA
The DNA here is from genome assembly GCA_946186495.1 of uncultured Bacteroidales bacterium. GTDB lineage: Bacteria > Bacteroidota > Bacteroidia > Bacteroidales > WCHB1-69 > F23-D06. Next base: position 997 of record CAMHNQ010000031.1, on the reverse strand, counting down.
TCACCGGCTGAGTGCGGCGGCACAGTTCCGTTTTGCCAGTAATTATGTCCAACCATCCCTCACGGTCGCCTATGACGGCTGCTTCTTCAACATGATTGACGTCTGCGTGGCCTATACCATGCAACGTATGTCCTTCGACAACCTGGGGGTTGGCTTAGGGCTAAACCTCGGCTACCTGAACCTCTACGCCGGCACCCAGAACCTTGTGGCGGCCATGGCCTATCAGGATGCCTCGCAGCTGACCGCCACCGTGGGCCTCGTCTTCAACTGGGGCCACTTCAAGAATTGGCGCACGAAGAACCCGAAAACGAAGAAGGAGGCTCCAAAAAAGAAATAAAAACATAGAACAGACTCATGAAACATTTCACAACCTTAATCTCAATTCTGCTGCTCTGCGCCACAAGCGTGTTCTCGCAGGCGCCAGAACACTTCACTTACCAAGCGATGGTACGCAATGCCAGTAACAGCTTGGTAACCAACGCGCAAGTGGGTGTCCGCGTGAACATCCTGCATGGGAGCGCCATGGGCAATGTCGTCTATTCCGAATCGCACGTAACCACCAGCAACGCCAATGGGCTGATTACCGTGAACATCGGCGGCGGCAGCGTGCAACACGGCAGTTTCGCAGACATTGACTGGGAAAACGGCCCATATTTCCTGGAAACGGACATTGACCCGAACGGCGGCAACGACTACACCATCAAGACCACCCAGCAGCTGCTGAGCGTGCCCTATGCGCTGTATGCCTCCAAGGCGGGAAACGTTCCGCAGAATGTCGGTGAATTAACGAATGATGCGAATTATATCACCCTTGAGCAGGTCCCCGAAATCCCCGCGAACGTGAGTGCCTTCAACAACGACGCAGGATATATCACGATGGACTCTGTGCCGGCTATCCCAGATATTCCCACCAATGTCTCTGCATTCAACAACGACGCAGGGTATATCACGATGGACTCTGTGCCGGCTATCCCAGATATTCCCACCAATGTCTCTG
>CAMHNQ010000030.1 GCA_946186495.1 uncultured Bacteroidales bacterium | reverse complement strand
TGCCCGGGCGAACTGCCCTACTCCTGGAACGGGGTCACTTTCACCGCCGCCGGCACCCAGACCGTCACCCTGCAAACGGCCAACGGCTGCGACTCCGTGGTCACGATGATCCTGACCGTCAACCAGACGCATGTCACAACCGACAGCCGCACCGTCTGCGAAAGCGAGCTGCCTTACATTTGGAACGGCGTCACCTTCACCGCCGCCGGCATGAACACCGCCACCCTGCAGGACGCCAACGGCTGCGACTCCACCGTGATCATGACCCTGAACGTGAATCCCGCTTACGCCACCAGCCTGACAACGGGCATCTGCGAGAGCGAACTGCCCTACACCTGGAACGGCGTCACCTTCACCGCCGCCGGAACGCAGAACGTCACCCTGCAAACCGTCAACGGCTGCGACTCCGTAGTCACGATGGTGCTGACCGTGAACACTCCGGCGCACCAAGCCTACACGGTTGAAAGCTGCGACGCCTACACCTGGACGGACGGCGACGGACAGGCCCACACCGTCTCCGGCGACTACACCTACAGTCACCAAGACAGCCACGGCTGCACGCAGGTCGATACGCTGCACCTGACCATCCACAACTCCACCGCTTCCGAATTCTCCGTCGAGTGGGAGGAAGAGACCCCGTACGAATGGAACGGCCAGCCCTACACCGAGTCCGGCGACTACGTGCAGACGCTGCAGACCGCCGACGGCTGCGACTCCGTGGTGACCCTCCACCTGACCATCACCGTGGGCATTGACGGCCACGACATGGCGGCGATCTGTCTCGCCCCGAACCCGACCAATCGTCTCTGCCGCATCATGGGGTTGGAGAACGTGCCCGTCTCCGTGGAGCTCTTCGACATGCGCGGCAAGCTGGTGTTGCGGGACGGCGACACAGAACTGGATGTCTCGATGCTGCCATCCGGAATGTACACGGTCCGGGTGAACACCGGCGACCGCGTCATCCACCTGAAGCTGGTCAAACAGTGATCGGACAAGGGACAAAAAAAACGGAATTTCGCAGGAAATTCCGTTTTTTTTTATTGTTATCAGTACAGCCCAATTAAAATAAAAAATTGTATCTTTGCAGTTTGAAAAAACAACGAACCTATGCCAACAACAACCATTCTTTATGCAGCTGTAACAGTGGGACTTACAGGTCTTATCGCCGCTGTGATCCTGTATTTTGTGTCGAAGTTCTTCCACGTGGAGGAGGACCCACGCATCGATTTGGTGCAAGCGTGCCTGCCGAACGCCAACTGCGGCGGATGCGGTTTTGCCGGATGTCGCGCCATGGCCGAGGCCATCGTCAAGAACAACGACCTCAACGTGGCCTACTGCCCCGGCAGCGACACCAACAAGATTGCCGAGATCATGCACTTGAACGCAGTGCTTCACGAGCCACAGGTCTCCGTGGTGCGATGCAACGGCACCTGCGACCACGCGCCCATGAAGTCGTTCTACGACTCGGCACTCACCTGCGCTTTCGCCAACTCGCTGTTCGCCGGCGAAAAAGCCTGCCCCTTCGGCTGTCTGGGCTGTGGCGACTGTGTGGCGGCCTGCCAATTCGACGCCATCCACCTCAACCCCGAGACACACCTCCCGGAAGTAAAGGAGGACCTCTGCGTGGGATGCAAGGCCTGCGCCAACGCCTGCCCGCGCGGCGTGCTTGAAATCCGCGACAAGGGCAAGAACCACCGACGCGTCTATGTGGCCTGCAACAACAAGGAGAAAGGCGCCGTGGCCAAGAAAAACTGCTCGTCCGCTTGCATCGGCTGCGGCAAATGCGCCAAGGTGTGCCCCTTCGATGCCATCACCGTGGAGAACAACCTCGCCTACATCGACTACCACAAGTGCAAAGCGTGCCGCAAGTGCGTGAGCGAATGCCCCTCCGGCGCCATCCTCACCGTCGGCTTCCCGCCCAAGAAAGAAACCCCGGCACCGGAAGCCCAAGCCCAACCCATCGCCGAACCAGCACAAGCATAAACCCCTAATCCCATGAGGGCTGCAAGCCCGACACGTGTCAAACCGGGGTGGACGAAGCGACCCCGGGGAAATCCCCAAAAGCAATCAAAATGGAAAACACCGTCACAACAATAGAAGAAAGAATCGAAGAAAACTTCAAAGAAAGCGCACGCCAGATCAAAGGCCTCAACCGCAAGACCTTCCACATGGGTGGTGTGCACCCCGAAGCCAACAAGTTCGCCCACTCCGCTCCCGTGGAGACCTTTCCCCTACCCGACGAGGCCGTCGTCTATATGACCCAGCACCTCGGCTCCCCCGCCACTCCCATCGTCCAGAAGGGCGACAAGGTGAAAGTGGGCCAGCTTATCGGAAAAGCGGAGTCGTTCGTCTGCGCCAACATCCACGCACCCATCTCCGGCACTGTAGTCAAGGTTGACCAGGTGGCCGACATCACCGGCTACAAAAAACCCGCCATCGTCATCAAGCGCGAAGGCGACGAATGGGACGAGGGCATCGACACCTCGCTGGACATCGTCCACGACATCAAGCTGAAGACCAAGGAGGAGATCATCGAGCGCATGAAGGACCGCGGCATCGTGGGTCTCGGCGGCGCCTGCTTCCCGACACATATTAAGTATATGTTGAAGCCGGACCAGAAGTGCGAGTACCTGATCATCAACGCCGCCGAGTGCGAGCCTTACATCTCCACCGACAACCGCGTGATCCTGGAACGTTGCGAACAGTGCATGATCGGCATCGAGATTGCGCTCATCGCGTCGGGCGCACCGAAGGCCATCATCGGCATCGAGGACAACAAGCCGCGCGCCATCGCCAAACTGATGGAAGCCGCCAAGCGCTACCCCAACATCGAGGTGCAGCCTCTGCGCATCAAATACCCGCAAGGCGCTGAGAAACAGCTTATCAAGGCCATTACCGGCAGAAGTGTGCCCAACGGCGCCCTGCCCATTTCCGTGGGCTGCATCGTCAACAACATCACCACCATGTACACCATCTACCTGGCCGTGCAGAAGAACAAGCCCATCGTGCAGACCTACACCACGGTCTCCGGCCGCTCACTGCGCCCCGACCAGTGCAAGAACTACCGCCTGCGCATCGGCACCCCGATTCTGAGCGTGCTGCAGTCCGTGGGCATCCCCGAGGACACTGGCAAGATCATCTCCGGCGGCCCGATGATGGGCAAGGCCATCGCCAACCTGGGCGCCTACACCGCCAAGGGCATGTCCAGCCTCCTGTTCATGAACGAAGAGGAGAGTGCGCGCGGCGAAGTGCACCCCTGCCTGCGCTGCGGCAAGTGCGTCAGCGTCTGCCCCATGGGACTCGAGCCCTACATGCTCCAGACTTTCACCGAGCTGAAACGCTGGGACGACACCGAGAAGTACGGCATCATGAACTGCATCGAATGCGGTTCCTGCGCCTTCATCTGCCCCTCCAACCGCCCGATCCTCGACATGATCCGCGTCGGCAAGGCCAAGACCGGCGGCATCATCCGGTCAAGAAATGCGAAATAAGAACCCGAAACACCTTTTTTTTCATGCATTTGTGGAAAAGGAGCCTCCTCAGGGACGGCTCCTTTTTCTATCGCCCCGCTTACCCGCAAGAGCAGTGAACTAACGGTCAACGAAGGATATTCGGACAAAAAAAACGGGAAATCCAACCCGCATTCACAAGCGCCGCAACAATCTTCCCAAGCCTGACCAATCACCACAAAAAAAGAAAAAAATCAGAACGGTTGTTATTATTTTTTTTGTATTTTAGCCGCCTTGAATTTTATTGTGAAAATTGACGTAAAATGAAAAAATACAAAATCTGTCTTGTTGTTTTAAGCGTTTTAATATCAAGTATTTGCAGCACCTTTGCGCAGCAACCCATCCTTCGGCCTGCCGACAATCTCTTTCGGGACTGCCAGTACGAGAATGCACTAAACGAGTACAAGAAAGGCATCAAGAAGTTGAAATCCAACCGTGTGGAAATCCAGCGCGCCACCTTCCAGATTGCCGAATGCTACCGCATCATGGGCGACCTCAAGAAGGCCGAGCAGCAGTACCTGCGCTTGGAGAAGAAGAACTACCAAAAGGATAACCCTATGATACTCTTCCACTTGGGAAGCATCTACAACCTGCGCGGCGATTACGATCTCGCGTTGAAATACTACAACAACTACAAGAAGCGCGTGGCCGACGACCCGCGCGTGGACGTGCGCATCGACGGCTGCAACAAGGCCAAGATGTGGAACGAGAACCCGACCCGCTACGAGGTGGAGAACCTCAAGAAGTTCAACACCAAGGAGGACGAGTGGGCGCCGCGCTGGGCCAACAACGACAAGCGCAACGCCATCATGTTCTCCTCCAACCGCGAGGGTTCCGTGGGCAAGGGCACCGACCAGTGGACTGCCGGCGCTTTCTCCGACATCTACATCTCCACCAAGCCCAAGAGCAAGAACACCGACTGGCCCGGCGAATGGTCGCCCGTGACCACCATGGACCAGGGCGGCACCCTCAACACCGGCGTGAACGAGGGCGAGGCCTCCGCCAACCGCAAAGGATCCGTCGTCTATTTCACCAAATGCCCGCAAGACAAGAAAAAAGTGCAGGGCTGCTACATCTACAAGTCCATGAAGAAGGGCAAGGCCTGGGGCGAGGCTGAACTCATCGACCTCGGCGACAGCGCCTACAACTACGTGCACCCCTTCATCTCCGATGACGAACTCACCATCTGGTTCGCCTCCAACATGCCCGGCGGCCACGGCGGCTACGACATCTACACCGCCACCCGCACCAAGAAGACCGGCAAGTTCACCAACATCACCAACCTCGGGCCGAAAATCAACACCGAAGGCCAGGAAGTGTTCCCGGCCTGGCGCAATGAAGAGGAGTTCTACTTCTCCTCCGACGGCCATCCCGGCCTCGGCGGCCTCGACCTCTTCGTCTCACACGTCAAGAACGGCGAGTTCGGCGACCCCGAGAACCTGATGGTCCCCATCAACTCCCCCGGCGACGAGATCGGCATCATCTTCGACGAGAACGAGGCCCTCGACCCGAAGTCCAAGTCCCCGTACATGGCCAAGGGCTACTTCTCCTCCAACCGCCAGGGCGGCCGCGGCGGCGACGACATCTACTACTTCCTCCTCCGCCCGCTCGTCTATACCCTCTCCGGCTATGTGCGCGACAAGAACAACGGCCAGTACATGGACGGCGTGGAAGTGGAGATCGTGGGTTCCGACGGCACCTCATACAAGACCACCACCGACGTGAAGGGCTACTATCACTTCGACAAGAGCAAGATCCTCGGCGCCACCACCTACGACGTGAAAGTCGCCAAGAAAGGCTATTGGGAACGCGGCAACACCGCCAAACAGACCACTGTCGGCCTCACCGAGAACACCGACCTCAAGCAGGACTTCATCCTCGAACCCATCCCGAAGGAGCCTATCGTGCTGCCTGAGGTGCAATATGATTTGGCACGATGGGAGCTGAAGCCCCAATACAAGGACTCTTTGATGTTCTTATATAATATAATGATACAGAACCCGACCATCGTGGTTGAACTCCGTTCCCACACCGACGTACGTGGTGATGACAAATCAAACGACGAACTGTCTCAGAAACGCGCCCAGTCTTGTGTTGATTTCCTCGTGTTGGAAAAGGGTATAGCCGCCGACCGTATCGTGCCGAAAGGCTATGGTGAGCGCGTGCCGCGCCGCTTAGACAAGGATATGTCCGTTATTTATAACAACAAGAAATACTTCTTCGCCAAAGGCACCTACCTGACCGAGGATTACATCAACTCGTTGCCGTCGAAGCCGGAACAGGAGGCTGCCCACCAGCTGAACCGCCGTACCGAGTTTACCATCCTGCGTGACGACTACGTGCCCTCCAACGACACCATCGCGAAGGTGCCCACCGGCATCGCCGTCATTCAGGAGCGCACCGTGCCCGTCACCATCGATGGCGACAAGGTCAACGGCACCTGCTACGCCAACAGCAAATCGCTGCAGTTCCAGATCGGCGACAACAGCGAGGAAATCTTCATGAACTACGCTGACGCCACCCGCTTCCTGAAGGAATCCTTCATCAGCCTGGAAGACTTCGAGGAGAAGGCCGGTGCCATCAAGCAGGAAGACGGCAGCATCATCGAAGGCGCAATCCTCTATCTTGAAGAACTGCGTATCGGCGACGACTACTCCGAAAACGTGAAAGTCACAGTGAAGAAAGGTCTGCCCGCCGCCATCGTGGTCGGCGACCAGTACATCAAAGAGGAATGGGGCGACTTCACCATCGACAAATCACGCAACGTGATTTTGTACCGTTAATTCCCCCTGCAGAGCCGTCATAACAGGGCGTCTCTACAGGCGAACGAAAAAAATACACCAACGGTAGAGACGCAAGATTTTGCGTCTCTACGTTTATACATAACTAAAGATCATCATGGCCAATATCGACATTTTCACCCCGCATTCACACCACGACAAGATTCCAGTGGTGGAGGGCATCCACGCCGGATTCCCCTCCCCTGCCGAGGACTATGCCGAGCCTGTATTGGACCTTAACCGCTACGTCGTCAAAAACCAGGCTTCGACATTCTACGCCCGCATTTCCGGCGACAGCATGGTAGGGGTTGGCATCCAAGATGGCGACATCGTGGTCATTGACAAGTCCTTGGAACCCACCAACGACCAAATAGCCGTCTGCTTTATCGACGGCGAATTCACGCTCAAGCGCATCCATATAGAGAACGGCCGCCTCTTCCTCATGCCGCACAACCCCGCCTACCCACCCATCGAGATCACCGAGGAAAACCATTTCCAGGTATGGGGAATCGTGACCTACGTAATCAAAAAGATGTAAGAGCATCCACTGCATCCCCGCCCAACAACCTATAGCACTTGTAAGATGTATGGCCTTGCGGATTGTAACAACTTCTTCGTTTCCTGTGAGCGGGTGTTCCAGCCAGCGCTCAACGGGAGGCCAGTCATCATCCTTTCGAACAACGACGGCTGTGTGATTGCGCGATCCAACGAGGCGAAACGGCTCGGCATCAAAATGGGACATCCGTTCTTCCAATTAGACACGCTCATCAAGCGGCACAATATCGCAGTCTTTTCCAGCAACTACGCACTCTACAGCGACATGTCACGCCGCGTGCAGCAGACACTCCGCAGCATCTGCCCGGCCACAGAGGTCTATTCCATAGATGAATCCTTCCTCAACCTCCAGGGCGTCAAAGACGAGGAACTGGACGCTTTCGGGCATTATGTGTCCGCAAAAGTGCTGAAAGACACGGGAATCCCTATCAGTGTGGGCATCTCACACACGAAAACCCTCGCCAAAATCGCCTCCAAGCTGTGCAAACAATACCCGAAGTTGCGAGGCAGCTGCTACATGCACCGACCTCAGGACATCGAGAAAGTGCTCCGGAAATTCCCTGTCGAGGACGTATGGGGCATCGGACGGCGGTTCTCCGCGATGCTCAAGAGCCGAAACATCAGCACAGCCTACGACTTCGCACAACTGCCGTTGGACTTCGTTCGCAGCAAGATGCACCTCGGCGGCATGAAGACCTGGTACGAACTCCATGGCCACCCCTGCATCGAGTTCGAGACGCAAATACCTGACAAACAACAAATCATGGTGTCACGCAGCTTCAGCAAGGAACTGGACACTGTGGAAGACGTGAAAGAGCAGGTGGCACTCTTCATCTCCATGGCCGCTGAAAAGCTCCGCCGACAAAGAAGTGTCTGCCAGGCCATGCACGTCTTCCTGCTTACCAACCGCTTCCGACACGAGCAGGAACAGCACTATGACAACCGCCTCGTCACTTTGCCCGCACCCTCCGACAGCACCGTGGAATTAGCCGACATCGCGGTGAGAACGGCTGTGCAACTCTTCCGTCAGGGCACCTTCTACAAAAAAGCCGGGGTCGCGCTGACCCAAATTTCACCGAAGGAGAGCGTGCAGACTGTGCTGTTCGATGAAATCGACCGCGAAAAACATGACAAACTGATGACTGCTTTGGACAAAATCAACGAGAAACAGGGACAACGCGCTGTAGTCGTGGCCACAGCGGGTTTTGACGGCATACGCATGAACCGCAACCACCTATCCCAAAACTACACCACCGACTGGAACGACATCCTGGAAATCCATTGTTGATTTTTTTAGTACCTTGCGACACAAGGTATTGAAAATAATTGTATTTTTGCCGCGTCAAACAAAAAGGGAAACGATGAACATCAACGCGGACAATGTGAAATCGCAGATGCGAAAGGGATATTTGGAATATTGTATTCTTTTGATTATCAACAAAAGACCATCATATACATCCGACATCATCAACGAATTGAAAGAAGCGAGGATGATTGTGGTGGAAGGGACGCTCTACCCACTCCTATCACGTCTGAAGAACAACGGCATCCTGACATACGATTGGACGACCCGAGCAGTTTGACAATGAGAACACGAGCGAGACAGGGAATGCATCCGGCAACGTTTCATCTCCATCCCAAGAGACGACTGCGGGGAAGAGAAAACAGTTCCGCACGCGCAAGCTCTACCGCAACAGCTACGACCGCATCATCGGCGGCGTGGCAAGCGGTCTGGCTGCCTATTTCAACATTGACACAACCGCCGTGCGAATCATCTTCGTGGTGCTCGCCCTCATGAGCCTCGGATGGGGCATCATCATCTACCTCATCCTGCTCATCGCCATGCCCGAGGCGAAGAGCAAAGCGCAGCTTCTCGAAATGCAAGGAATCGAACCGACCTTGGAGAACATCGACAATTTCCACCAGGAGCCGGTTGACCACAGCGCCACGACCAGCACATTCGGCAGAATCCTGAAAGTCTGCTTCATCGTCCTGGGCACTATCGTCGGTGTCAGCCTTGCCATAGCCGCGTTGGGCATCTTCCTCGCGATGTTCGTGGCCCTGCTGTTGCACGACCCCGACATCTTCGGCAATCCTCTCAACATGGGCTTGCTCGGCAGTTGCGCCCTCTTCCTGCTTTGCCCTGCCATCGGCATCGCGGTACTGTGTTCGAGGGCCGCTAATGGCGTGCGACGGCACAAATGGGTTGGCTGGACCCTTCTGGCCATCTGGATTCTCAGCCTCTTCGGCATTGTCGGCTTCGGCATCGAAATGAGCAAACGCGACGACATCGGCCGGCAGCTGGAACACACCAGCCAGCAGTGGGAACGCTTGTTCGAGAGCAACGACCTTGTCTCCTCCGACAGCTACTACGGCACCAAAGAACTCGACAGCATCATCGAACCCGTTCTCGACGAGCTCCGTGACGACAGCACCACCTACGACATCACCATTCGAACCAACCCTGACAAAGGGGTGAACCTTAACATCAGCACCAGGCAGAAAACCGTACAGCCGGCAGACACATCAAAATCACCCTCGAAACCGCTATAGACTCTATAATTTTCAGAATCTATGACTACAGTTCTCCATAACATACAAAAAAAAACGCCGTCACATGCGACGGCGTTTTACATTTTGACGGATTGGACGGCTATTTCAGAACGCCGAGTTCCTTGCCAATCTTAGTGAAAGCGGCGATGCATTTGTCGAGGTGTTCACGTTCGTGCGCGGCAGAAATCTGCACGCGGATGCGGGCCTGGTCTTTCGGCACCACCGGGTAATAGAATCCGGTGACATAAATGCCCTCGTCCTGAAGCTTGGCAGCCATCACCTGTGATAGTTTGGCGTCATACAGCATAACGGCGCAGATGGCGGACTCAGTGGGCTTGATGTCGAAACCGGCAGCTTTCATCTTACCGACGAAGTATTCGGTGTTGGCGTGTAATTTGTCCTGCAACTCGTTGGTTTCGGACATAATGTCGACCATCTTGCAGCCGGCAGCAGCGACCATCGGAGGAATAGAGTTGGAGAAGAGGTACGGACGTGAGCGCTGGCGAAGCATGTCGATGATTTCCTTCTTTCCGGTGGTGAAACCGCCGATAGCGCCACCGAAAGCCTTACCGAGGGTGCCGGTGAGGATTTCTATCTTGCCGCGCAGGTTATAACGCTCGGTCACGCCACGACCTGTGTTGCCCACCACGCCAGCGGAGTGGGATTCGTCAACCATGACCATGGCATCGTATTTCTGGGCCAACTCGTAGATTTTGTCAAGCGGACAGACGTTGCCATCCATTGAGAAGACACCGTCGGTGACGATGATGCGGAAGCGCTGGGCCTGGGCGGCTTTGAGCTGTTCCTCAAGGTCGGCCATGTCTGCGTTTTTGTAGCGATAGCGGACAGCTTTGCAAAGGCGAACACCGTCGATGATGGAGGCGTGGTTGAGGGCGTCGGAAATGATGGCATCCTGTTCGGTAAGCAGAGGTTCGAAAACACCGCCGTTTGCGTCAAAGCACGCTGCGTAGAGGATGGTGTCTTCCGTGCCGAAGAACTCAGCGATCTTTTTCTCCAAAGCCTTGTGCAAGTCAGAGCAGCCACAAATGAAGCGTACGGAGGCCATGCCGTAGCCGTGGGTGTCCATAGCTTCCTTGGCAGCCGCAATCAGACGAGGATCATTGGCAAGACCTAAATAGTTGTTGGCGCAGAAATTCAGCACCTTGCTGCCGTCCTGCAGGGTGATTTCGCCACTCTGGGGCGAGGCAATGATGCGTTCGTTTTTGTAAAGACCGGCTTCCTTGATGTCGGCCAACTCTTTCTGAAGATGTTGCTGGAAATTAGTGTACATTTGTCTATTTATTTATTTGTTTGACTGTTTGTTTGTAATCCTTGAATTGGGGAAGCTTACCTTTTAGCATCCCTGACTGGGATAAAGAGGGTGATCCTGAGGGGTACGAGCCATATTAGATGTTCCAAAAATCGGCGCAAAAGTACATTTTTTTCATTCACACAAAAGCGAAAACACAAATTATTTCAACGGTTTTTTCGTCCCTGCGCCATAGGATTCCAACCCTCTCCCGAAATCCACGTCTGCCATAGTAGAGCCAAAATTCAGACATCAAATCAAAAAACGGCAGAATTACTCGATTGACAGAGTCTCGCCAATATAAACAAGGACCGGACTTCAGCAATCATCACGTCAACATAGCGGGTCGCGCCTTCCAAAGGGATCACGGTCTTAAAATAATCCAATAAATTATTCAGGTCTGCTAATGCAGACTTTCTAATCAACACTTTGTTTGTTGTCGTAATAATCGTTTATCATGGTTTTTAATATCCCAAAATATTCTTCAAAGCTCATAAGTTCATCCGCAATCCCACCTATAACTTGAAACCTGAAACAAAAAAAGGGAGCAGGTCCAAATCCCCACTCCCATTCCTAATTTCTAATTCCTAATTACTCATTCATGATGATGTCCAGCATCGCATTGGCGGAATCCGCGATGCGCGTGCCGGGACCGAAGATGGCGGCGACACCGCAGTCGTACAGGAATTGGTAGTCCTGCGGCGGGATCACACCGCCCACGATGATGATGATGTCCTCGCGGCCGAGCTTCTTCAGCTCCTCGATGACTTGCGGAACCAGGGTCTTGTGTCCGGCGGCCAAGGAGGAGACACCCAAGAAGTGCACGTCGTTCTCGACAGCCTGCTTGGCGGCCTCTTCGGGAGTCTGGAACAGCGGGCCCATATCGACGTCGAAACCGATGTCGGCATAGCCGGTGGCGACCACTTTCGCGCCGCGGTCGTGACCGTCCTGTCCCATCTTGGCAATCATGATACGCGGGCGGCGGCCTTCTTTCTTGGCAAATTCGTTGCAACGCTCGCAAGCCCGCTTGAAGGCGGCGTTGTCTTGTTGTTCTTTACTGTACACGCCTGAAATCAAGTTGATTTTTGCTTTATAACGACCATACACTTTCTCCAACGCCATGGAGATCTCACCCAGCGAGGCACGCACCCGCGCGGCCTTGATGGAGAGGTCGAGCAGGTTGCCGTTGCCGGTCTTGGCGCACTCGGTGAGCGCGTCCAAGGCGGCCTGCACATCCTCCTCGTTGCGGTTGGCACGAAGCTCGGCCAGACGCTTGATCTGCGCCTCGCGGACCGTCGTGTTATCGACTTCCAAGGTCTCGATCGGGGACTCCTTGTCAAGTTTATACTTGCTGACGCCGATGATGGACTCCTTGCCGGAGTCGATGCGGGCCTGCTTGCGGGCGGAAGCCTCCTCGATGCGCATCTTCGGGATGCCGGTCTCGATGGCCTTGGCCATGCCGCCGAGCGACTCGATCTCCTGGATGTGTTCCCAGGCGCGGTGCGCGATCTGGTGCGTGAGGCTTTCGATATAGTAGGAGCCGGCCCACGGATCGATGGAGCGGCACACTTGCGTCTCTTCCTGAATGTAAATCTGCGTGTTACGGGCAATACGGGCCGAGAAGTCGGTCGGCAGCGCGATGGCCTCGTCCAGCGCGTTGGTATGCAGCGACTGCGTGTGGCCGAGAGCGGCGCCCATGGCCTCGACGCAGGTGCGGCAAACGTTGTTGAACGGATCCTGCTCGGTGAGCGACCATCCGGAAGTCTGGCAGTGCGTGCGCAACGCCATGGACTTCGGGTTCTGCGGGTTGAACTGCTTCACGATCTTGGCCCACAGCATACGGGCGGCGCGCATCTTTGCGATTTCCATAAAATGGTTCATGCCGATAGCCCAGAAGAAGGAGAGGCGCGGCGCGAACTCATCGACGCTCATGCCCGCATTGACACCGGCACGGAGGTACTCCAGACCGTCGGCCAGCGTGTAGGCCAGCTCGATATCGTCGGTGGCACCGGCTTCCTGCATGTGGTAGCCGGAGATGGAGATGGAGTTGAACTTCGGCATGTTCTTGGCCGTGAACTCGAAGATGTCGGCGATGATCTTCATGGAGTGGGCGGGCGGGTAAATATAGGTATTGCGCACCATGAACTCCTTGAGGATGTCGTTCTGGATGGTACCCGACAGCTGGTCGAGTGTGGCACCCTGCTCCTCGGCGGCGATGATGTAGAACGCCAGGATCGGCAGCACCGCACCGTTCATCGTCATGGAGACGGACATCTTGTCGAGCGGGATCTGGTCGAAGAGGATCTTCATGTCGAGGATGGAGTCGATGGCGACACCGGCCTTGCCCACATCGCCGACCACGCGCGGGTGGTCGGAGTCGTAGCCACGGTGCGTGGCGAGGTCGAAGGCCACGGACAGGCCCTTCTGACCGGCGGCGAGGTTGCGGCGGTAGAAGGCGTTGGACTCCTCGGCGGTGGAGAAGCCAGCGTACTGGCGGATGGTCCAAGGACGGAACACGTACATCATCGAGTAGGGTCCGCGCAGATACGGCGGGATGCCCGACGCGTAGTTCAGGTGCTCCATGCCGAGGAGGTCGTCCGCGCCATACACCTGCTTGACAGGGATCTGCTCAGAGGTCATCCAGTTGGCTATAATGTTGTTGTCTTTCTCCCACTGACGGAAATCCGTCGGATTCTGCGGGAGTTTTTTGAAGTCGATATTGCTGAAATCAGGGCGCATATAAACTCTTTTTCTTTTAATATTAATGAGGCCGCAAAAGTACAAAAAATTTCGGGAATATTTGTGAACGAAGAAAAAACATGCAACGCAACTGCACTGAAATTCTCCACGACCAGTAAATAAAGACAGTAATTGACAGCCACTTCCCCTGTTCTGCAGAGGAATGCGCGACAAGTGCCATCTGGGAGACTCTTTTCGGAAGGAAAAATATAGCAAAACAGATCTTACTGATTGTCAGCATTTTTACAATTATTATCCATAACGACATACCAAGCATTATGGACGAGAAGAAAACTCGCAAATCCCAAATCGGGGAAGCCTGCAGCCAACAGCATACAGCCACAGTCTTTGTCATTAGGCTAAGTCCCGAGAATATTTTGGTGGGGTCGCCGTAACAAATTACGGACATCCACCACCTGCCCACGAAAAAAAGTGTACCTTTGCGCCCGCAAACCATCCCGTATATGAAACATCGTCTCATAACCGTCATCCTCCTGCTCGCCCTCATGACCTCGTGCCATTTCGGCGAAAAAAGCCGCAAACACATCGAGGGACAGGCGTTCGGCACCACCTACTCCGTCACCTGCGCCACCGGCACGGGCGACAAGCGGCCGCTCCCGCACGCGCAAATCGACTCGCTACTGGCAGAGCTATCGCACACGTTCTCCATCTTCGACACCACCTCGCTGATTTACCGCTGGAACAAGGGGGAAGAGGTCGAGCCGAACGACGACTTCCTGCACGTGCTGCGGCTGTCCAAGACCGTGAGTGCGGCCACCGACGGCGCCTTCGACTGCACCGTGCAGCCGTTGGTGCAGCTGTGGGGCTTCGGCAAAGACGGCGTGCGGCACACCGTGGGCGACGACACCCTTGCGGCGGTTCGCGCGTTCGTTAGTTTCCAACTTGTTGACTTGCAAGGCGACAGCATCGTCCGGAAAGACCCACGCGTGCAGCTGAACTTCAACGCCGTGGCGAAAGGATACGCCGTTGATCGGGTCGCCGACTGGTTAGTGGAGCACGGCTACCCGGACTGCTTGGTCGAGATCGGCGGCGAGGTGGCGGCCCGTGGTAGCAAAAGCGGGAAACCGTGGAAGGTGGGCATCCAAGTCCCGACCCAAACGGCCGACGGCGCGCGGGAGAGTTTCGAGAGCCTTCCCCTGCCCGACCACCGCGCCGTGGCCACGAGCGGCAACTACCGCAACTACTTCGAGGAGGACGGCGTGCGCTACACCCACATCCTCGACCCGCGCACCGGCCGGCCAGAACGCACCAACCTGCTGAGTGTCACCGTTTTCGCCCCTGACTGCGCCACCGCCGACGCCTACGCCACCGCCTTCATGGTACTCGGCCACGAAAGGTCCGCGCAAATCGTGAAACAGCATCCCGAAATAGAGGCGTGGTTCATCGTCGCGGAGGGGGACGGTACATTTACGATGAGGAAATAACCTCCATCGGAGGGCATACACTAGGACCTAATCGGGCCGTCAACGTATATCCGTGTTTTATAATTGTGCGCGTTTAAAATTTCCTTTATAAAGGCTAACGCAATCGGAATCCTGCACCTCCGCAAATAGAACGACTTTCTGGCTAACCACAACCGGACGGGCGAGTCTTCGAACCCGATGCGCGGCAACAAACGCGAGTTCACAGAGGTGTCGATGAAACGATGAAAGGACGATGAAAGGAGCCCTCGCGCACGCAAGAGCAGTCCACATCTTCCCCTCACTCTCTCATCGCACGGATTTCCGCCTCCGATAGCCCGGTTACCTTCTCAATGGTCGCAACGTCGAATCCGTTGTCCAACAAGCTGAGAACAATCTGCCGGTCTCTTTCTGCACGCCCTTGTTCGATTCCCTGTTCGATTCCTTGTTCGATTCCCTGTTCAATTCCTTGTTCGATTCCCTCCTTCAATGAAATCTCCTGCGCACATCGGATAGCATCTTGCACATCAGCATATTCCAATACACTCTTTTTGTATTCCTCCTTTTCCATAACGGTAAGTTTTGAATATCTGCCGTCCTTGAACAGCCCTTGAAAGACTTCGTCCTCCTGCGACAAATCCTGCTCCTCCATCCGCCCCATATTCTTCATGACAAAGGCCCATTTGTACTTGTCGTCAGGGAATTCCATTTCTTTGAGCTGACCAATCTTTGGCGCGGCAAATTTACTCAAATCCAAAAAACAAAAGAATGTTTTTTGGGAAAAAATATTGTTTTTCTCGTCTTTGAACTGCACAATATGGAAATAATCACTGCTCTCCGCAAACCAAGACGGACTGTAATCCATTATAATAAAGGAGATTACGGTCGGTATATTGTATTCCATGTCACCCCGTTCTACATTGTTGCTGATTACCCTGCAGTTGTAGGTGATGACTCTGTTGGCGAAGAAAGTCTGTTGACCCCGTTGCATCTCCACAATGACATATTTTTTGTCGTTCGTGACTCCATAAATATCGAAGGTAACGCGTTTGTTCTTCTCGGTCTCACCAAGCAGTTCTGTTGGCAGAAAGGTGATGTTCGTCACACCATCCATCTTGTCGGGCAGATAAGTTCTGAGCAGTGCCAACAGCCGCTCCGCACCTCTCCTGTCACTGCAGAAGAGTTTTTTGACCCCGAAATCGGTCAATGGGCTGATGTAAAACGGATGATCGATTTCGGCAGTGTTTTTCCCTTTTTGAAAATTGTTCTTTTTGCTCATAGTTTTTTTCGCTTAGTTATTTAGTTATTATTATTGTTCGTTCCGGTCAGACGGTCATCCTTGGAGACCTGTCATGGCACGTCTTTACAACAACGGCACAACATATCCCTCTTCCAACCGTATTTCCGAGGGCAAATATACAACACAGAAATCCATTTGTCAAGTAGTTTTGAAAATTTTTGTTTTTATACTATAAATCAGAATATTACATGATTTGAATGAAAATAATTTAATAGTTAATTGTTAATAATAAATATTTGTTTTGCAGGAAATCGGTGAAAATCGGCAAATCCCGTCGATTTCTTCATACGAGAAGTCGCCTTTTTTCACCCACAAATCCAGGATATGTGCTGGCAACCGCAAAAATTGTACCTTTGCTGCGTAAAACCATTTTGTATATGATATTCAATAGACTACAAGAACACAACCGCCTTTATGAGACAGCCTTCATGGGAGTGCTTTCCCTTTTCTGTTTCGCCATATCCATCTTTCGGTTTGTCTATACGGACACTAACGTCTTCCTTTTCCTGAACTGGAATCTGTTTTTGGCGTTCGTACCCTGGGCTTTCTCCAGTTTGATGGTCATACAACCCAAATTCCGCCGCTCCAAATGGATGTTTGTCGTCTTGCTATGCTCGTGGCTACTCTTTTTCCCGAATGCGCCATACATTCTGACGGACTTGTTTCACCTTCGTCTCACCTCAGCCATGCCCGTATGGTTCGACTTGGTCCTTATTCTCTCTTTTGCCTGGGCAGGACTTCTGTTCGGTTTCCTAAGTCTTTGGGATATAGAGGACTTGCTCAGAAACCGCCTCAAAGAAAAATATGTTGTCGGCATTTCTGCCCTGTTGCTTTTCATCGGCAGTTTCGGCATTTATATCGGCAGGTATCTGCGGTGGAACAGCTGGGACATCCTTACCTCGCCTTTTCAGCTATTGTATGACATAGGCGACCGTTTGGCCAATCCGCTGTCACATCCCAGGACTTGGGGCGTGACCCTTCTGATGGGACTGTTTCTCAACATGCTGTACTTTTCTTTCAGGTTGATAAGGAAAAGGCCATGCCCTGAGGTTTCCGAAGATGAGGATATCCCATACGCCGATGAAGTTGATTACGACGGGAAAAGGATTTTTCTGGATGAAGAAGGACTTGGGATAGTCGAAATAGAAAGAAGGTATGGATACATTGACAAGGATAAAAATTTGGTGATCAAAGCGGTGTACGATGACGCGTATCCATTCCACAACGGGAACGCTCCTGTTAAAGAGAACGGAAAGTGGGGGCTCATAGACAAAAAGGGGAAATACATTATTGAACCCAAATACGATGACATTGAGGCTTTTGACGAAGGGCTGGCATTGGCTGAACTTCACGGGAAAAGCGGTTACCTCAACAGGCTGGGCGAAATTGTGATTCCGATGGTGTACGAGCAGGCATCCGTTTTCCGGGATGGTCAAGCCATTGTCTCTTTGGACGGAAAGCACTTTTACCACATCGACAAGCAAGGCAGAAAAATCAGGAATGCTGAATAGATTTTTTTTGTATCTTTGCCGAAAATTTTACGCACAATATAAACTACGTAAAACTACAAAACAGCTTTTTACACACAGTATTATATGCATAACGAATATGTATTTGACCCATACCCTTTGTCGCAGACCATGCAACGGTTGGCAGAGAATCTCCGTGCCCGTCGTTTGGAGAAAAAAATATCCACCAAGAGCTTGGCGACAATGAGCGGTGTCCCTGCCTCCACTATCCAGAGGTTTGAACTGAAACATGCCATTTCGTTGGAATCCTACGTCCGATTGGCAAAGGCCCTCGGCTACTCCGAAGAAATGATGCAACTCCTTGCCGAGCCAAAATACGACACGATAGAGGAACTGCTGGAAATAAACAAGAACAAAACCAGAAAACGCGGCCTATGATAAAGGATGTGCAATATGTGCGTGTGATGTACCATGAACGCAACGTGGGTACGCTTTCCATGAACAACGCTCTTGCAGCTCACAGGCTACCTCACACAATCGCCTGCAGCCGTGGAGCAACAATTCCGCAGGATGGTTTTCAACCATTACGCCCGCAACTACGATGACCACGCCCGCAATTTCAGTTTCATCTACCGCGACGGACATTGGGAACTGTCTCCTGCATACGACCTGACGAACAACCAGTCACTTGGAGAACACGCCACATCCGTTAATTTCAAAGGATTACCATCGGATGAGGACATGATTACCGTCGGCATGAACACCAAAATGAGTCGCGAACGATGCCTCCAAATCATCCACGAAGTAAAAGACACCCTCCAAACCCTAAACCATTAAACCATAACCAATAACCAATAACCAATAATCATTACAAAAATGAAAGAATTAAGCCAACAAATCATAGAAGTGCTGTCGAACAGCACCGAAAAGCTGAACTACAAGCAGATAGCGGCCAAGATCAAGATTTTCGACAAGAAGGGCCGCGCGGAAGTAGCGCAGGAGCTGGACAAGCTCATCAACGCCAAGGTCGTGCTCAAGGCGGGCCGCGGCAAATACAAGCTGAACACCAAGTTCCAGGACACGAAGACCACCGGCAAGAACTATATCGTGGGGCGTGTGGAGCAGAAGCGCAGCGGCATGGCGTTCGTCATCCCGCAGGGCAAGCAGGACGATACGCCGGACGAGTCCGCCGTTGACGACATCTTCGTGGCCGACGGCAACCTCGGCAACGCCCTGAACGGCGACCTCGTGAAGGTGGTCGTGTTCCCTGCCCGCAAAGGCAAGCGCATGGAGGGCCAGGTGGTGGAGATCGTGCAGCGCAGCAAGCGCCAGATCGTGGGCACCATCCAGATCCGCAAGGGCATCGCCTACTTCGTGCCCGACAACACGGTGCTGCGCCGCGACGTCATCATCCCGGGGCGGCACCTGCGCAAGGCCAAGACCGGCGACAAGGTGGTGGTGCGCATCCTCGACTGGGCCAGCGGCCAGCGCAACCCCACCGGCGAGGTCGTCAACGTGCTCGGCAAACCCGGCGGCAACGACGTGGAGATGCTCTCCATCCTCGCCGAAAGCGACTTCCCCGTCGCCTTCCCCAAGGAGGTGGAACAGGAAGCCGAGGCCATCCCGACCGAGATCCCCGAGAAGGAGATCCTGCGCCGCCGCGACTTCCGCGACACCCTCACCTTCACCATCGACCCCGCCGACGCCAAGGACTTCGACGACGCCCTCTCCTTCGAGCGGCTCGAAAGCGGCCTCTACCGCGTGGGCATCCACATCGCCGACGTCTCCTACTACGTCAGGCCCGGCAGCGGCATCGACCAGGAAGCCTACAGCCGAGGCACCTCCGTCTATCTGGTCGACCGCACCATCCCGATGCTGCCCGAAGCCCTCTCCAACAACCTCTGCTCGCTCCGCCCCGACGAGGACAAGCTCTGCTACAGCGCGGTCTTCGACCTCGACGACAACGCCAAGGTGCACAAGGAGTGGTTCGGCCACACGGTGATCCGCTCCAACCGCCGCTTCAACTACGAGGAGGCGCAGCAGGTCATCGAAACCGGTGAGGGTGACCTCAACGAGGCCATCCTCCAGTTGCACAAACTCGCGCAGGTGATGCGCAAGCAACGCTTCGACAACCACGCCATCAGCTTCGAGACCGAGGAGGTGAAGTTCAAACTCGACGAGAACGGCAAGCCCATAGGGGTCTATCTCAAGGAGCAAAAGGAGGCCAACTGGCTCATCGAGGAGTTCATGCTGCTCGCCAACAAGCGCGTGGCCGAGAAGATCGGCAAGAAACGCTCGGCCAACCAGCCCGAGAACGTCTTCGTCTATCGTGTCCACGACAAGCCGTTGGACGAGAAGCTCAACACCTTCAAGGAGTTCGTGAAGAAACTGGGCTTCGAACTGAAGACCAACTCCACGAAGAACCTCAGCAGCTCGCTGAACAAGATGCTGGAGGGCGAGAAGGGCAAGCCCGACTACGACATGCTGAGCAAGCTGACCATCCGCATCATGGCGCGGGCGGTCTATACCACCGACAACATCGGCCACTACGGGCTGGCGTTCCCCTATTACACCCACTTCACCTCGCCCATCCGCCGCTACCCCGACCTGATGGTGCACCGGCTGTTAGACCGCTACCTGGCCCACGAGCCGTCGGTGAACAAGGAGCAGTACGAGGAGTACTGCAAGCACTGCTCCGACATGGAGCGGCAGGCGATGGAGGCCGAGCGCAACTCCATCAAGTACAAGCAGGCGGAGTTCCTCTCCGACAAAATCGGGCAGGAGTTCGACGCGGTGGTGTCGGGCATCTCCAAGTGGGGTGTCTATGCCGAGCTCGCGGAGTCGCACTGCGAGGGCATGATCCCGATGCGCAGCTTCGACGACGACTTCTACTACATTGACGAGGAGAACTATACGCTCGTGGGACTGCATCACGGCAAAAACCTGCGCTTCGGCGACCCCATCCGCGTGCGCGTGGTGGCCGTCGATGTCATCAAGCGGAGGATGGACTTCGAGCGGGTGTAAAGAACTTGTTCAATACTGTTGAAAAAAAATATCCGCACGACATTATTTGGAATAAAAAAAATTGTATTTTTGCAGCCGCAAAATTTTAGAACAAAAAGAACTTAAAATCAAAAAATTAAAAGGAAAAAAAAATTTATGCCTACCATTCAACAATTAGTAAGAAAGGGAAGAAAAAAGCTTACTGCACAGAGTAAGTCAAAGGCTTTGGACTCATGCCCGCAAAGACGCGGCGTATGCTTGAGAGTGTACACCACCACGCCGAAGAAACCTAATTCAGCCATGCGAAAGGTGGCCAGAGTCAGGATGACCAACGGCAAGGAAGTGAACGCGTACATCCCTGGCGAAGGCCACAACCTGCAGGAACACAGCATCGTGCTGGTCCGCGGTGGTCGTGTGAAAGACCTCCCCGGTGTCCGCTACCACATCGTCCGTGGCGCTTTGGACTCCGCCGGCGTTGACGGCCGTCTCCAAGGACGCTCCAAATACGGTGCCAAACGTCCCAAAAAAGCCGCCGGCAAATAACAATTCCCTTAAAAGTGTAAATTGAACGCCGCGATTGGCGATTCAAGAGTAAATAACCAAATTATTGAAGATACAATGAGAAATTCACATGCAAAGAAAAGGATCATTCTTCCGGATCCGAAATTCAATGACGAACAAGTGACCAAATTCGTCAACAATATCATGTTGAAAGGTAAAAAGAACCTGGCTTTCGAGATCTTCTACGACGCCATCGACATTGTGAGCGAGAAGACCAAGGAGAACGGCCTCGAAGTCTGGAAAAAAGCCCTGGAAAACGTCACCCCGAGCGTCGAAGTCAAGAGCAAGCGCGTCGGCGGCACGACCCTCCCCGTCCCCGAGGAGATCAAGCCGGGCAGAAAGCAATCCGTGGGCATGAAAAACCTGATCGCCTTCGCGCGCAAACGCCACGAGAAGACCATGGCCGACAAGCTCGCCCAGGAAATCATGGCAGCCTACAAGAGCGAGGGCGCCGCTTTCAAGAAGAAAGAGGAAATCCACAGAATGGCCGAGGCCAACAAGGCTTTCGCCCACATGCGGATGTAACCCGACCCGACCTCACACCCCCATCCAATTTCGTAACATTAAATTTCATACAGCTTTCGGGAATATGGCAGAGGAGTTGCAACAGATACGCAATATCGGCATAATGGCCCATATTGACGCCGGCAAGACCACGACCACGGAACGGATCCTGTATTATACCGGGAAAAGCTACAAGATCGGCGAAGTGGACGAGGGAACCGCCACGATGGACTGGATGGTGCAGGAACAGGAACGCGGCATCACCATAACCAGCGCGGCCACCACAGTGATGTGGGATTATAACCACCAAGACTATAAGATCAACATCATCGACACCCCGGGTCACGTTGACTTCACCGTCGAAGTGGAACGTTCTTTGAGAATACTGGATGGAGCTGTAGCCATCTTCTGCGCCGTGGGCGGCGTGGAGGCACAGTCGGAGACCGTCTGGCGCCAAGCCAACAAGTACAACGTGGCACGCATCTGCTACGTCAACAAAATGGACCGCGCCGGCGCCAACTTCTACAATGTCGTCAAACAAATCCACGACAAACTGAAGGCCTCCCCACTGCCCCTCCAACTCCCCATCGGCAGCGAAGACAACTTCACCGGCATCGTCGACCTCCTCGAGATGAAAGCCTATGAATGGGACGAGGACGACCTCGGGACAACCTACCACGAAGTCGACATTCCCGCCGACATGCAGGACGAGGTTGACGAGTACCGCACGCGCCTCTTGGAAACCCTCTCCGAGCTGAACGAGTCCATCATGGAGAAATATTTCGATGACCCGGACAGCATCACCATGGAAGAGATGGAAGAGACCATCCGCAAAGCCACTCTCGAACGCAAAATCGAGCCCGTGCTCTGCGGTTCCTCTTTCAAGAACAAAGGCGTGCAACGGCTGATTGACGCCATCGTGAAGTACCTCCCATCCCCGCTCGACATGCCCGCCATCGAGGGCGTGAACCCGAAGAGCGAGGAAAAGGAGACCCGCAAGGCTTGCGTCAGGGAGCCTTTCGCCGCCCTTGCCTTCAAAATCGCCACCGACCCCTATATCGGAAAGCTGACCTTCATCAAGGTCTACTCCGGCGAACTCAAAGCTGGCGAAAGCCTCTTCAACGTGACATCCGGCAAGAAGGAACGCGCAGCCAAAATACTGCAGATGCACTCCAACAAACAGCAACCGCTGGAAAGCGCCACCGCCGGAAACATCGTCGCCCTCGTCGGCATGAAGGACATCCACACCGGAGACAGCCTCACCGACGAACGACATCCGATCATTCTGGAGAACATCACCTTTCCAGAACCCGTGATCCAAATCGCCGTCGAACCCAAAACCAAGGACGATGAGGAGAAAATGACCCTCGCGCTGAACAAGCTCGCCGACGAAGACCCCACCTTCCAAGTGAAGGAGGACGCGGAATCTGGACAAACCCTCATCAGCGGAATGGGCGAACTGCACCTGGAAATCCTCCTCGACCGCCTCAAACGCGAGTTCAACGTCGACTGCAATCACGGAAAACCGCGCGTTGCCTACAAGGAGGCCGTCACGGTTACTGTCCAACACCGCGAAGCCTACAAGCGTCAGACCGGCGGGCGAGGTTCATTCGCCGTACTCGACTTCCGGATAGACCCGCTGCCATTTGATGTCAAGGGACTGCAGTTCACGAACGAAATCAAGGGAGACGCCGTGCCGAAAAACTACATCCTCGGCGCGGAGAAAGGCTTCAAAATCGCAATGTCGAACGGCAAGTATGGCTTCCCATTGGAGGCCCTCTCCGTGACCGTCACCGACGGCGAGTCGCACCCGACCGACTCCGATGCACTCTCTTTCGAGGTGTGCGCAAAAATCGGCTTCCGCGAAGCACTCCGGAACATCGACACCGCCATACTCGAACCGATTATGAAAGTGGAAATCACCACCCCGGACGAATACATCGGCAATGTTACTGGCGACCTCAACCGCAGACGCTCCGTGCTGGAACAAATCGACGCCAAAGTCGGCTTCCAAATCATCACGGCGCAGGTGCCGCTGGCTGAAATGTTCGGATATGTGACCACGTTACGCTCCATCACCTCTGGACGGGCTACTTTCAGTATGGAGTTCCTGAAATACGCTGAAGTGACACCCGAAATCAAGGACTACATCATGAATGTCGGACGCTTCATCCTTTAGTCGATGAATGAACGACGAACATACAACGAAAATAAACAATTAAACAATTAAAATAAATGGCTCATAGAATTAGAATCAAACTGAAATCATTCGACCACACGCTGGTTGACAAGTCTGCCGAGAAAATCGTGAAGACTGTGAACAGCGTGAAGGACGACAAAGTGGTGCTCGTTGGCCCTATTCCGCTTCCGACCCACAAGAAAATCTTCACCGTGAACCGTTCCACCTTCGTCAACAAGAAGTCCAGAGAACAGTTCCAGCTCTCCACTTACAAGAGAATCCTGGACATTTACGGTACGACAACCCAAACCATCGACGCACTCATGAAGCTGGAGTTACCCAGCGGCGTGGACGTTGAAATCAAGGTCTGAACTACATCATTGTAGAGCCGCCACCCGATGACGGCACTACAATATTTATGGGGCGTTAGCTCAGTTGGCTAGAGCGTTTGACTGGCAGTCAAGAGGTCGTGAGTTCGATTCTCATACGCTCCACGTATGCTGAAAAAAAAACGGTTTCCGAAAAGGAGACCGTTTTATGTTTTACGATGAACTAAAAAAATGTAATTGAGTCCACTTGATAAAGTGGTTTTCATTAAAAACAATATTTGCTTGTCAATGTGGTACAAGCAAAAAAACGTCAATTTTGACTTTTTCAAGTGGACTCAATAGCCTTATCATATTATGGATAAGGCAGACTATTCTCTGTTTGGCCCAGCTCCAACAGCACCATTAGCCACCATATTTCACAAAAAAAGTAAGAAGGGCTTTCCGTTTGGGGAGTCCTTCTCTTTTATCTTTGGAAGACGGCGGCATACGTATCCGTCATTGTCGTTTTAACTGAATACGTTATCATCTCCATCAGCAGCGGTGTGACTAACGTAAAGGGCCTCCAATGGAACTTCTGGAGCAAACAATATCGGAAAGGGCTTTGGCGGTTTCTGCGGCACAGTGCGCATCGCGCCCGGGCGAGTGTGGAGCAGAATCGACCTGCCAATTGTCACTGTTCCACGTTGTTTTTGCTGTAGTAGTTCAGATCCACACGTTCTGTCCACCCCTGCATCTTCCAGAACTTGTTGCCGATTTCGTTGTTTTTGAGCACCAGCAGGCCATTCTTCTTGATGCCTTCTTGTTCAATAGCGTGATAAACCATCCGCAGCAAAGCTTTGCCGATTCCCTGTTGCCGGAGGTCTTGCCGTACCACCGTGTGATAGATGTAGGCTCGCCGCCCATCCATGCCGCACATAATCACCCCGACGATCTCTCCCCTCATCTCCGCCACAAAATTGGAAGTGGGGTTCTTTCTCAGGAACTTGGCGATACCCTCCTCCGAATCATCATACCCGCGAAGAGCCATTCCTTCCGTTCTCGACCATAAGGCATACACCTGTTCATAGTCATCAATAGTCATCAACCGAATCGTATAATCTTGCATATTCGTCTATTTTTTTTACGGGGCAAAAATACTGAAAATAGTGACACGGCCAAACGAAAGACGGGAACTGCAGAAACAGTCCCCGTCTTGCTCATTGTCTGTAACGATAGATTAGTTCACTTCTGCACGAGCCATGGAATCCTTGTAGTACTTCTGGTTGACGAAGACATCTTCCTTGTATGGGTTGATGTGGCGTTTCTTGGCCTGTGCGAAAATGTAGCAGAGTGCTACAGCGTTGGTGACAAGGGCCAGGGCGCTGATGACGGTCATGGCCGTAGGATTTGCGGCGACAGTCTCGACTGTGGTGCCAACTGCGGCGGCCTCACCACCGGCAGCGGCATAGATTTCCGTAATGGTATCGATGCCGTTGGGGTATTGCACGGGAAGCACCGCCCACTTGAAAGCCTGGAAACCGTCCTTGAAAGTCTCCTGGAAAAGCGGGAAGACCTGCGCGAACATGCACCAGATAGCCAGCGTGTTGGCACGGTTCATGATCCAACCGCCACGGTTCCAGCAAATAGCTGCAATCGTCGGGGCGAGCAACAAAGCGATGCCGCAATACCAGCTGTGCGTGGGCAGACAGTTGTAGGTGTAGGCGAAGTTCCAGATGTCATAGACCACGATGAAGACCCAGGTCATGTCGGCCCAAATCATGTCTTTTCTGTCCTTGGAGGGGAAGACGTTCCACCAGGCGGTCATACAAAGGATATTGAGCAGGCCGGCGATGCCGTTCATGACGTTGTGCCAACCGCCATAGAGCCAGACGCCCTCGCTGCTGAGCCACCACTTGTTCCAGCCCATGAAAGCGCTTTCAAAATCAGAGACGACCGCAATCAAAATGTTGATAGCCACGATGATGAACGGGAAGGGTTTGAACCAGTGCTTGGCACCGATGCCCCACTCGTATTTAATCATCATGAAGCCGATACAGCCAGTAAGGGCGGCGTAGAGCTTCGCATAGTGGAACCACCCGTTCATGTACATGTGCGTCTGGTTGTTCAACGCCCAGTCCGCACCGTTGCGGGCACCGACGGCGATAGCCACGAAATAGACCGTCAAAATGACCGGGATGACGAAAAATGTGATGATGCCGCCGAGTTTCGTACGGCGGGCAAACTCGTTGAATAGGATGAGACCCAAGAGGACGACGAGCAGCATTCCCCATTGGGCCAGGGCTCCGGCCCCATAAACTTGGAATAACATAATACTTTTATTTGATTATAGTTTGTAATTATCAATGGGCATGAGTCCATATTACATGTGGACACCGATCTCCCGTCTCTTCTTGAAGAGTGCCCATACCGTCCAGACGGCGGTGACTGCCAGCGACATGGGCAGGCCAACGGTGAAGATTTCACGGAGGACTATCTGGACTCCCTGGGCACCGTCGAGGGCGGTGATGAACGGAAACCTCCATGAGAGTTCTCCGTTGAGAATGTGGTCAACAATCAGCAACACCGTGCCGCCCCAGAGCATCTTCTCTAACGTCGGAAGATTGTGCAGCATCGCAGCATCCGACTGTTCAATGCGTTTTTCATTATTTTTACGATATACGCTCGTCGCGATTGCTTGAGCCATGGGTACTATAAAACATGCCATATTTGTTCGTTTTTTATTGTTTATTCCATTGTTAACCAGGTTCACCGCTAATTGGTTAGCCGTTAATTGGCCTTCGATTGTTTTTTGGCGGCAAAAGTACATAAATTTCTAACATACCGGTACAGGAAACTGATCCGGAACGCACCCTTTTCTCTTGAACACCGACCCTGCCGGGAGCCGCAGCATCCCGGGCCTGATCAACACTTCCCTTACACATTTGGTCAATCATCAATTCGTTCTTGTCATTTCTCTTCGTGTTCTCCAATACCATCTGTCTCAGCAGAGGCATGTCAAAATCCATTCGGGATACTTCATTTTTCATAGTCCTTGATTTATATTAAAAACATGCCGAAAAGATACGATAAAACAGTTCTCATTCTATGATTTTGAAAAGTTATTTTGCCGAATATCGGGATATTATAATTGAGTCCACTTGAAAAAGTGGTTTTCATTAAAAGAAATACTTGATTGTCAATGTGTTAGAAACAAATAAACGGCTAATCTTGACTTTTTCAAGTGGACTCAATTATAATTACGCTTGTTATAAATTTAAGAATTCATTGTAGATATTTGTTTCGCTTTTCTCATAAAACCACCATACAGAGCAATTCTATGCAACGCCAAAACTACAGGCCAACAGTTTAGGGAAAAATCCACCTCTACATCATTTTGCATGCCCGCTTGCTGGTGTGCAGAGGAAGGCGGGCCCTCGTTCTTAAGAGCAGCCGCAGACTTAGCGGCACGTCACCCCAGCATTCGTCACAAGACCTGCATTTCGCGGATTTCGACTTCGTTGCCTCGGAGGAGCCAGGTGTTTTCGCCACGGCAGTGGGGACACGTCTTCCCGTGCTTCACAGTTCCGAATTCCCGCTTGCAATTATCGCACCAAGAGACGGCAGGTATTGTATTGACCTCCAACTCACAGCCACGCAACAGTTCCTCCTTGTCTGCGGCCCATCGCCAACAGTCGGCGAGCAGGTGCGGCACCACCGTGGAGACCTCTCCGATGTCCATCACTACCGTAGAAACCCGCTCCACATGATTCGCTTCGGCCGCCGCCTTGACGTCCCGGATAATATAAAAGACTATCCCCAATTCGTGCATAAAGTTAACATTCAATATGTTTCAGTCCCCATTCAACACAATCCGCAAAGAAAGGCTTTTAGGGAAATACCTTGACATTTTGGTTGCAAAAGTACAAAAAAAGGCAAAACTGCCGGCGGTGACGACAAACCTTTTTTTTGTGTATTTTTGCAGCCTTAAATTCATCGACATCCTCTTGAACATGCAACTACGGAACAGACATGGATTTTTCCTTCTCATAGCGGGGTTTCTCGCCACTTTTTCGAGCTGTGCGAAAATTTCCGCCCCGACCGGCGGCCCAAAAGACTCGACCCCGCCCAAGGTGACCTATGTGGACCCCGCCGATGGGACCGTGCATTTCCGGGAAAAGCAAATCAGCATCCACTTCGACGAATATGTCACCTTAGACAACCCTTCCGAGAACGTCCTCATCTCCCCGCCAATGGCCTCCCCTCCGGAATACACGCTCAAGGGAAAGTCGGTCGTGGTCAAGTTCAAGGACACCCTCCGCGACAACACCACCTACAACATAATCTTCTCCAACGCCGTCAAGGATTTCCACGAGGGCAACCCCTTAGACTATTTCCACTACAGCTTCGCCACAGGAGACAGTTTGGACGACTACATGATAAGAGGCAACATCTTGGATGCCAAGACGCTGGCTCCTGCCAAAGACATGTTCGTACTGCTTTATGATGGAGACGAAGACTCCCTTCCGCTCACGTCACTGCCACTATACGTCACCAAATCCCTCTCCGACGGCAGCTTTACCCTGAAAAACATTCGGAAAGGAGACTACAAAATATTCGCAATCAAGGATATAAATGCAAATTTATTGTATGACCTGCCAAACGAGGAAATTGCTTTCACAGAAGAAAGTGTCGAGGCTTTCCGGGCACTCCCCGACAGCGCCGCCGACTCACTGAAAGCGCAGCTTCCGATACTCCCCCTTTTTTCCTTTGTCGCCAGTGACACCGCGCAGAAGCTATCCCGATACGAAAACCCCGCTCCCGGAATCTACAAATTCCCCTACAAGATGCGCATCGACCATTTCGCCGCCACACCACTCTCACAAAGGCTCGACTACTTCGAACAAATCAACCCCGGCCGCGACACTGTCACCTGGTATCTGAAAAGCCAGCTGGCCGACACCGTGGACTACTTGCTCACCGCCGACAGCCATATCGACACGGTCCGACTCACCCCTTTCCGGGAGAAAGCCGGGTCCGGACGCGGGAAGACCCCCGCAGCACGAAAGCTGCAGCCCATTTTCACCAACGCCGGCGAATACCACAAGCCGCTCACCCTGCGATTCCCCTACCCCATCCTGCCCACCGACTCTTTCAGCGTCTGGGTATATTCCCAACAACAGGACACCAAAGACACCACCCTTTACCGTTACGCCGTACCCGACACCTTCACACTACAACTCCCTCTGCCCATGAGTTATACGGAAAAGAAATCCTACTCCATCATGATTCCGGACTCCATCTTTTTCGACTACAACGGCCTCACCAACGACACTTTGACAACCCAATTCTCCACCAAATCCTTGAAAGACTACGGAACCCTGATCATGAACTACGAGATACCTGACAATGGGAAATGCTACATCGCCACCCTCTGGCTTAAAGACAGAATCATCCAGGAAGACATATTGAAATCTTCCAAAACAGTCACATACAAATACTTAAACCCAGAAACCTACCGCATCAGCGTATTTTGCGACGAAAACCGAAACGGCCGATGGGATCCCGGCAACTACAGCAAGCGACTACAGCCCGAAAAGATGTATGCTTTCCCACATAACGTCAGCATCCGGGCCTACTGGGACAGCGAGGAGACGCTCACCATCGAACCCTAATCCGTGCTTACACACAACAGACAGTCATATATCATATTTCCCGACTCAGTTAATTTTCCCACTGCGTATTGAAAAAAATGTATTTTAGCATTCTCAAAATAAATAACAGAACAATGAAACAAGTTAGATTATTAACATTCGTGCTGATAGTGTTGACGACATTCAACGCATGCAACAAGCCTGAACCCATCGTACCCGAGTCCCCAACTCCATCCGGCGAGGACACCACCATCGTGGAAGAGTTCAAGGACAACATCTACCAATTCAAGGTGCTGGCCGGCAACGGCGACAGCGTGTCGCTCGCCCAATACCGCGGCATGGTGATACTTGTGGTCAACACCGCCACACAATGCGGCTACACCCCGCAATACACCCAGCTCGAGCAATGGTACCAGGACTACAAGGACCGCGGCTTCGTCATCCTTGACTTTCCCTGCAACCAGTTCGGCAACCAAGCTCCCGGAGATTACGATGACATCCACGACTACTGCACTGACCACTACAACATCACATTCCCGCAGTTTGCCAAAATCAATGTCAACGGGGCTTCTGAGTCCCCCTTGTACACTTGGCTCAAAAGCAAGAAACCCGGCAAAATCAAATGGAACTTCACCAAATTCCTCGTCAACCGAGACGGCGAGGTTGCAGAACGGTTTGAGCCAAACGACATGGGCGACGTGGAAGCCGCGATTGAAGCCCAGTTAGGGGATTAAACAGACAAAAAAGGGATTCTCTCGAATCCTTTTTTTTGTCTTAAAACTGATAACAGTAGCTGACCGTTATCAGCGAGTTGAACTGTTTCATGACAGATCGACCATAGACCCAAGTAGGGATTCGAACAGGCACGAAAGAGTTCCCGTAGCGAACATTAACACTGTGGTGGTCGGCCACCATGAGTGAAATGCCCGCCAGCCCGGAAAGCTCATACCATCGGAACGGAGGCCGTCCGACAATCAATCCGTTGGCCTCGCGCTCGCGGCTGAAGACATTCACTCCGAAAGCAGGCCCGACCTCCAGCTCGAACTGGAACGCCTGTCCCCACAAGGTCCACTTCCCCGCAGTCCAGACCAACATCAGGGGCATTTCCACATAACCCAAGGTGAGCGAGTAGAAGTTTACGGAAGGCTGGTTCTTGGGCATGTTGGAGTGGCTGCCCTTCATGGTGAAGTCCAATTCCAGTTGCAGTTTCAGGCGTCCGGACGGGTGGATGGCGTGATGGACGAAGAGTCCTGCATGTGCGCCGACTTTGTGGAATCCGGCAAGGTCGTCACCGGAAATCTGCGAGGCCGTAAACCCTACGCGCACACCGCCGTAGAATCGAGTAAGCGGATCTTTCGCTTTGTCTTGCGCCGAAACGGACAGCAGTAGCACGGCACAAGCTATTGTCAAAACCAATCTGTTCATCATCATCATCATTATGCATTCACACGAAAAGGGCGAGCCCCCCATTTTTCGCGTGCAAAGGTACATTAATTTTAAATACGAAAAAATCCCCTTGCGGGACTTTCCGAAGGGGATTTTTAGATTGACTAACAGTATCCTCAGTGCTGACTCTGCATACGTGCGTTGATCTTGTCGTTCAGCTCTTGCGGGATGGGGATTTGCAGCAGGGCTTTCATCTCACGCAGGATTCTGTTGTTCTCGAGGTCGTCGGGATTCACCTCGTAGGCTCTCTGGCACCATTCGTGGGCGTTCTCCATGGCCGCCTTGCGTTCAGGGCTTTGGAACAAACGGGTGGCCTCCTCATACTGGCGTGCATTCATGGCAGCCTGACGACGGTCCTGGATGTCGTAGTATTCGAGGGCGTAACGGTAACCCATCTGCTTGAGGAGATTGAAATCGTTGGGGTTCTTGGCAAGTGCATCCCTGAGGATTTGCTCCGCTTTGGCATAGGACTTTGCATTGGAGAGATAGGTTGCGCACTTGGGGATCATGACCTCATTGCCGGAAGCGATCACCTTGTCGCAGAGTTCCAGCAGCTTCGCCTCATCGCCAATCATAGCGTAGTAATCCATCATGGGTTCGTACAGACTGGCCAGGCGAGCTTCATCCTTGAAGATTTTACTGGCCTTGTTGAGGATTTCACCGCATTTGGTGGTGTCTTTGTCGGAGCTATACAGGTAGTAAAGTTCCACATAGGCATCCACATAGGCTTCCGGGGCTGTACTGACACTTTTCTCAAGCAACTTCTCATAATTCTCGCGGTCGCCCTTGGCATTGTACACCAAAGCGGTCTGGAGATACATGGCGGCGGCGTCCGCTTTCTTTTGGGCAAGTTCGTAGCATCTGGCGGAAAGGCCGTAGTACTTGACAGCCTCGTCAAGTTTGCCGGAAGCCTTGGCTTGGACAGCCTTTTCCTGGAAAGGTTGAGCCAATATCTGCTGGCCTTCTTTAGGGCCGAACATTCCCGACTTCGGCTCCACTTTCGAATCCAGCTCAACGGCTTTCACAAATGCGGCATAGGCATCCTCCAGGGCATTGGGGTAGCGCGGAGCCAAGCTTGCATCCTTCTGCATTCTTTCCGTATCATAGTTGTACAGCTGGATATTCACGTTCGCCTGCATCAGCCAAACGGCGGCATTGTCTGGGTTAGAGGCCATGCAAGACTCCATAAATTTCTTTGCTTTAGGCACTTGCTTGCTTTTCAGGCATTGCCATACATCATCCAAGCAAGATTGCGAGAAAGCGCTAACACTCACTATGAGCGCGACTAAAACAAGCATCCATTTTTTCATTTCTCTGATTTTTTAAGTGATTAATTTATTTGTTTGACACATCAATTTCCCATCTGTTTAATAACCTTGTCGATTTCGTCCGCCTTAGGCGACTGCTGGCGCACATAGATGGCCCGAAGGGTGTTCAGCAGATTAAGGTCATCGGGCTGTAGTTGGCGCGCCTGCTCGAAATAGCCGGCGGCCTCATTCAGGTATTTATCGGACTCCGACTTCAGTATCTCAATTTCCGACTTGTCCCCTTGGTGCAGGGCCATTTGGTTCTGGAGGTTGAAGAAGTATTCGGAAAAACTGTAACTGCAGACTCCCAAGTTATAGAGAATGACGAAATTACCGGGGTCTATGGCATTGGCTTTCGCCAGAAGCCGAAGGGCATCTTCGTAACGCTTTTCCTTGATGCGGAAATTGGCCACGTTCACCATCTCGTCAACAGTTTTCAGGCTGCGTTCGTCGATTTGGTCAAGGAGATTCTGTGCCTTGGCACTGTCGCCAGCCCAGTAGGCATAGTCAATCTCCAACAGGCGGACACTCATGTCGCCGGGATTCTTTTCCTTGGCCAATGCGAGCGTCTTCTCGATGTTCGGACGGTCGTTCGCAGCTTTGTAGTGGTCGATGAGCTTGGCGAAAACATACGGGTTCTGAGAGCCGTCATCGAGGGCTTTTCGATAATATTTCAACATATCGTCTTTTTCACCAAGGCTTTCCAAGGTGTAAGCATAGTAGTAGTATAGGTCGCCATTCATCGGGTACTGCGGCGTGTCCATCTCATAGCTTTGGATTCCCTTGGCGAGGGTTTTCTTCGCACCTGCAAAATCCTTGGCTATCAGCTGGTCAACTCCACATACAAGCAGATACGGATAGAGCTGTTTAAGAGCGTCGGAGGCATTCATCATGTCCAATGCTTCCACTTTCGGGTTAATGGACAACGCCTTCTCAAATGCGTCGAAAGCCTGCACAGGAGCATCGGGATAGCGGATCTGGTATGCTTCATTCTTCTGCTTCTCACTATACTCCCGGTTCGCAAGCAAGAACTCGATGTTCCCTTTGTAGAGCCACGTCTGGGCCTTGGCGGAGAGTTTCTCGTCCGCTGTGCAAAGGTCTATCTGCACCTTGGCTTTGTCATAGTCTTTGTCATAAAAGGCATTGTATGCTTTTGTCAAAGAGGGTTTTTGCGCCGAGAGGGACACCAACAACAGCAGATGAACAAGAATTAAGATATAATTTTTCATTGCGAAACGATTTGGGTTGTCTAAGCTTCAGACTCTGAAGAGGTAGCGTCGTTTAATGGAGTGGCACCGTTTTCATCTCCGGTGTTAGCTGTTTCGGTAGAGAGTTCGTTATCAGCGTTTTCATCCATTTCATCATCTTCTTGGCGCGGCACCTCGCAGACAGCCGCGATGGTGTCTTTCCCTCTAAGATCTATCAACCTGACGCCCTGCGTATTACGGCCAAGAATACGCAATTGGTCCACATGAAGCCGGATGGCGATGCCGGAACGGTTGATGATCATGAGGTCGTCGTCGTCGGTCACAGCCTTGATGGCGATGAGGTTTCCGGTTTTCTCGGTGATTTTGATGGTGCTGACGCCTTTGCCTCCACGGTGGGTGATACGGTAATCCTCCAACAGAGAACGTTTTCCATAGCCGTTTTCGGAGACTATCAGCACATTGCTGCGGTTATTATCGATAGCAAGCATACCAATGACGCGATCATTTTCGTCCTCCAAGCTGATGCCGCGCACGCCGGCAGCGGTGCGGCCGATGGCGCGGAGTTCCTCGTTCTCATGGAAGCGGATGGCGCGGCCTGAATAGAGGGCCATCATGATGTCGCTGTTACCGTCGGTGAACCGGGCGGCCAGGAGACGGTCCCCTTCGCGCACGTTTATGGCAATGATACCCTTCTTGCGAGGATGCGAGTAGGCATCGATGGAGGTCTTCTTTATGATACCCTTTTCGGTGCACAATATGATGAAGTGGTTGTTGATATAATCCGGATCCTCGATGGTCTTGAGGTTTATGATAGCTGTAATCTTATCACCTTCCTCAATCTGGAGAAGATTCTGGATGGCGCGACCTTTGGAAGTCTTCATGCCTTCCGGAATTTCAAACACTCTCATCCAAAAGCACTTGCCGCGTTCTGTAAAGAAGAGCAAGTAGTTATGGTTGGTAGCCATATAGAGATGCTCGATGAAATCCTCGTCGCGAGAACTACTGCCGCGCGAGCCTTTGCCACCTCGGTTTTGGACTTTGTACTCGGCCAGCGGGGTGCGTTTGATGTAGCCGAGGTGCGAGATGGTGATGACCACCTCTTCGTCGGCGATGGTGTCCTCCACGCGGAACTCTGAGGAGCTGTATTCGATTGGGGAGCGGCGCTCGTCGCCGAAGCGCTTCTTGATGTCCTGAAGTTCGTCCTTGATGATGCCCATGCGGAGGTTCACATCGTTGAGCACGTCGTTGAGGTATGCGATGAGTTTCATGATCTCGTCATATTCGTCCTGTAGTTTCTGGCGCTCCATGCCGGTAAGCTGGCGCAGACGCATCTCTACGATAGCCTTGGCTTGAATTTCGGAGAAGTCCCATTTCTCGACGAGTCCCTGCTGGGCTTCCTGCACAGTCTGCGAGGCGCGGATGAGGGCGATGATCTCGTCGATAATGTCGAGGGCTTTGAGGAAGCCTTCGAGGATGTGGGCGCGTTCCTGGGCCTTCTTGAGGTCATAGCGGGTGCGGCGGATGACCACTTCGTGGCGGTGCTTCACATATTCGGAAATCATGTCCTTGAGATTCAAGGTCATGGGGCGACCGTTGACGAGAGCCACATTGTTGACGCTGAAAGAGGACTGCAGGGCGGTCATCTGGTAGAGTTTGTTAAGTATCACCTCGGGCACCACATCCTTCTTGAGTTCATAGATGATGCGGGTTCCGTTGCGTTTGTTGGTGAGGTTCTGCACATCCGTGATGCCAGCGATTTTGCCCTCCTTGACCAGGTCCACCGTATGGCTAATCATGTCGGACGGATTGACCATATAGGGAAGGCTGGTCACAACGATACAGTTATGGTTCTTTTCAGCCTCGATTTCGGCATGACCGCGCATGACGATGCGGCCGCGGCCGGTGAGGAAGGCGTCCTGCACCCCTTTGTATCCGTAAATGATGCAACCTGAGGGGAAGTCAGGTGCCTTGACGGTGTGCATCAGCTCCTCAATGGTGATGTCGTTGTTGTCTATGTACGCGCAAATGCCATCACACACTTCGCTAAGGTTGTGCGGGGCCATGTTGGTGGCCATGCCAACTGCGATGCCGGAGGAGCCGTTGACGAGCAGGTTGGGAATCTTGGCGGGCAGCACGGTGGGTTCGGGGATGGAGTCGTCGAAGTTCAGTACCATGTCAACCGTATCCTTCTCGATGTCAGCAACCATTTCCTCAGAGGAACGGCGGAGGCGGGCTTCGGTATAACGCATGGCGGCGGGGCTGTCGCCATCAACGGAGCCGAAGTTACCCTGCCCGTCCACAAAAGGATAGCGGAGAGTCCAGGGTTGAGCCATACGCACCAAGGCGTCATACACAGCCGTATCCCCATGAGGGTGGTATTTACCCAGCACCTCGCCGACGATACGGGCACACTTACGGTAAGGGCCGCTTTCCGTGATGTTCATGTCCCACATAGCGTAGATGATACGACGCTGGACCGGCTTGAGGCCGTCGCGAACATCAGGCAGGGCGCGGGACACGATGACCGACATCGAATAGTCGATGTAAGCCGTCTTCATCAAATTCTCAATGTTGTACGGAACAACCTTCTCGTCTAAAATCTCATTTTCTTCCATATATCTTTCTACTCTTGAATCTCTAACTGTCTTAAAATAAAAAACTTATTTTTCAGCAAAATAAAGGCCGAAAATACGTTTTTTTTCGATTCGCATCGCAGAAAGCTGTCACTTTTTATCAACACCAAAAATCGGCAGAACTCGAAACTGGGGCTATTACGTGCGTTCTCGGGGAAAAAGCCTCCCGATTTCCTCACGGCTAAGTCCTGTCACCCTCGCTATGGAGGCCATGTCGAATCCGTTGGCCGACAGACTCCGGACAAGGTTGCGCCGCTCCTCTTCGCGCCCCTGCTGAACCCCCTGTTGCAATCCCTGCTGCAATCCCTGCTGCAATCCCTGCCGCAACCCTTCCTCAAGCCCACGCTCCTCGCCAATCC
>CAMHNQ010000029.1 GCA_946186495.1 uncultured Bacteroidales bacterium | reverse complement strand
TTGGCTATCTACAAGAT
The DNA here is from genome assembly GCA_946186495.1 of uncultured Bacteroidales bacterium. Classification (GTDB taxonomy): domain Bacteria; phylum Bacteroidota; class Bacteroidia; order Bacteroidales; family WCHB1-69; genus F23-D06. The sequence continues at coordinate 36,859 of CAMHNQ010000029.1, read as the reverse complement.
ATTTAAAATCAGAGTATTGTGCAATAAACATTGGTCTATTTTTTGATTTCAAAAAAACAAAAATATTGCCAGTCGTTTCGTCTAAATCAGGCACAATAAAAAGATTATTCCTGATTTTTGCCTTTATAACATTAGATTCTTTTTCACTATGAATAATGATAAATATATAAGAATTGTCGTTTAATTGCTGCCTAACTCCATTCAAATAAAAAGCTATTTCTATAGTGTCTTTTTGATATTTCGATTGGTGAAATGAACTAATTGTTTTATCAACTTCAATCTGAAACCACATTTCTTGAAATATCAGAGCATTAACAAAATCAGAGTAACATTTGGAAGTTTTATTTTCTGAACAACCTGTTCGAATGATGCTATCCCATTCATTGTATTTTTCTTGAAAAAGACCTCGTATTTTCAAATCGTTGAAATATTCCTTAAAATAAGGGATAATGTTATCAACATATTGCTGATATTGTAGAGAATCATAATTTGTTTCTTGCAATTTATCCATTATTTCTGGAGAGATTTGTGCAACAGACATATTTGTGAGGATTTGAATAATCAGTAAACTCACAAAAAAGAACAGCTTTTTTGAAAATGATTTATTCATATTTGTTATTTTGCATGTGAATGGGAATAATATGCGTATCACCAATTATCAGGAATGGATAAAAACACATCAAATGACATTGGTTTACTAATAGCCCCATCCTCATTGTAAAAATGAATTACATTATCTTTCATTCCAAAAACTGCTGATTTAGCAGAGCGCCCAGTCCAGACTGCCCAATTTTTACAAAAATCAATGTCATCATCAGATGGTCTCTGATCCCAAAATATATTATTTTCACAGATACCGCTCCCGTGTGTGTGAAATTCCAGTGCAACATGAAACCAACCTTTTTTCGCACTTTTGGGATTATAATGCATTTTATCACCTTTACCACAAGGTACAGCCTCTCCAGGAGTTCCCCACCTAATACTATAATAATCTGAGATAGAACCATCATCATACATGTTATTTCCACATAACCCACCCCATTCGGCATTAGGATTATTTGCATCAAACTCTTTCATTAAAATAATCATTTGTTGTCTAACCTCCTGGGAAGGCAATTCCACAATGTCGTTAATTTCTTGAGGCACTATTTTTCCATTCTCATCGAATGAAATGTCTTGCAAATTCCAAACAAGATATGTTTTACAATCATCAATACCATCAGTTCCCAAATAATCGCCATCTATGTTATAATAATTTCCAATTTCCTCCCCATTCGGGTCCACCAACTTAATAGGGTTATCCGCGCAATAGACATACGGACTTAAAGATGGATATTTGTCACTCATCGGATCGACACTCAACCAAATGCTCAAATCAGAAGAGTAGTACCGAGCCCCGAAGTAGGAGTAGCCCGTTTCCGTGTCCTTTTCCTTGGCGGAGAAAGTGTAACGCACGCCGTCGAAAGAGTTCAATCGCTGGTCCACGAGGTCCTCGCCCCAGGGGAGATACTCCAGGTGCTGCACGGCGGAGCCGTCAGCATCCGTCACCCAGGAGGCACTGCCGAGGTGGTCAGGATGATACCAATAGCAGTCGTTCTCGGGCTGCACGCTGTCCTGCCAGTCGAAAAGTCCCGCCAGAAGGTCGGACGGGAGACTTGGCAAAAGTCTATGGCCGCTGTGCACCTGCCCCGTCGCATTGTCCCATGCGCCGTTTACACGATGTTGGGCGGCATTCCAGTCAAGGTCGGCAAGGCCGCCGCCGCCAATCCGGCTGGCCACGCGCTCGCTCCCAGCATAGTAGTGCTTGGTGTAGCCCTGCCGGTTGGCCACCAGGTACGGCGAGGCGTACAGCGTGGGCGTGGTCAGCGTGTAGTTCTCGAACCAGTGCCCGTTGGTGTTCTGCAGGTGGTAATCGCCCGTCAGCTTGTAGGCGCGCTCCCCGCCGGCGTCGTACAGGTAAAGCGACAGATGGCTGTTGTCCGCCACAAGCAGCAGGCGGTTCTCCTCCGCCCACACCATGTTGCGCGAAAGATTTCCCGGCACATCTTCATGGAACACCATGTTGCCGCAGCCGTCCCACCGGAACCGGCTGTCCGCCTCCACTATCTGATTGATTGAACTACCGTGGTAATTGTATGACCGGATACCTTTGAGGGTGTTAGGCTGGTTGATGTTGTAAGTGTACTCGTTTGGGGTGACGACATAGGCCGTGCGCTCATGCTCCTGCGCAGTGATTGGCCGTTTCACCGTCTTGCGCTGGATGCGCCCGTTGGCGTGGTAGGACATCTCCACGATGGTTCTCCCGCAATTCGCCTCCGACAGCCGGTACAGGTCATCGTATTTGTATGTATTGCGGTAGGCACCGCCCAAGCCGTTGGGAAGCGCGGCCGCCGTGTTCTGGATGCCCTGTATGTTGCCTGCGGCATCGTAGGTGTAGGCGATGTCCTGCATCGTGCCGTCGGCACACGCGGAACGCAGATGGCTGAGCCGAAGAATGCTGTCATACATATAGCGCACCCCCGTTCCGTTGCCGTACGTAACAGTGTCCTTGAGCTCGTATTTGTTATAGTGAATCTCCTTGATATAATCGGAAAACACACCGTTCTTGTTTCCAACCACGCTCTTCAGCATACCGCCTTGGTTGTAGCCATACGTGACCACCTCCCCGTCGGGGTAGGTCATGGTCTGTATCCGGTTCCAGCTGTCGTATTCGTACTGCATCTTGAAGGTGTAGGTTTTACTCTCAAAAGGAAGCGCAAAAGTACGAATATTTTCAATTATCTCACCCAATTTGCCATATTTGAAAGTTTGGAGGCCGGAGGCATCCTCCTGGCGGATGACCTTGCCGACGGCGTTAATATTGACATTGCCGGGTGTGCCATAGGTGTAGTGCACGTTGTTGGCTGGGAAACGGGGGTATTCCACATCGGTGAGCTGATTGAAATGGTAACGGTACTTTATGGAATCACCCAAAGCATTGACATGCTCCGTCAGATTCCCCGCAGGGTCGTATTTGTACCAGTCGTCCCCGGCGTCGGGATGCCTTCGGTGGGTCAGCTGGCTGAACCAGTCGTAGTCGTAATACGTGCTGATGTTGTCGGGGTCGGTGCTCTTTTTGAGCCGTCCCAAGCAGTCATACTCGAACCGCGTCACGGTGTTCATGGGCGCGATCTGCTTGAGCTGCTGCCCGAGCGTGCCGGTGAGCGTCTTCACCGTGTTGTTCATCGGGTCGGTCACGGAGGTGCGGAAACACTGTCTGCCCATACAAGTGTCAAAGTCGTATGTCATGGTGGTGACATAACCCATCGGTGTTCTTGTGTAGGTCTGGCGGTCTAAGATGTCGTAGCGCACAGTGGTGGCCGTGCCTGCCGTCACAGAATCGTTGTAAATATTCTCCGTCCCCAAATCTTCCGTGAACGGATGGTACTGCGCAACTGTCCTGCCAAAACAGTCATATTCCACCCTTCCCGTCACGAGGACTTTCTCCCCTCCAGCTATCTCCGCGTCTTTCTTGGTCTGCAACAGCCTGCCCAAACCGTCAGTGATGACCACTGTACGGAGTTCGTTGTCCGGGTTCGCAGGGTCGTAATGGAACGTGCAGGCGTAATTCTGCATGTTGTCTGGGGTGAAAATGTCCAGCCGGTCATAGTTTTTCGGAATATAGGTCATCCGGATGGTGTAGGGAACCCCGTTGTCGGCCTCGTACGGGGCCAGTATTTCCAAAAGCCGTCCCATATAATCGTACTTGTAGCGCATATCGTTACCGTTGATATCGGTGGTTCTGACGGGTTTGCCGAACTTGTAATCATATTCAGCCGTGGATGTGAACCCTAAGGAATTGTTCGTAATATGGACAGGGTATGTGTGCACTTCCGGGTCATAGTGGTAATGATAATGGAGCCTTTGGTTGTTCCTATTGTCCGGCAACCACGACTCAGACAGGCATCCGTAGGAGTCGTATGAAAAATTGTGTACGGAAGAATCGGAGAGAGAACTGTAATTTGCGAGCTGTCGCAACTTGCCCGACGGGAAATATTGTGCCGTCCGTTTTTGCACGATGTCATCATTGGAGTTTGCAACCACGATTCTGACGGGCAGGGACACAAGGTTGTACGGCATCCCCGTGGCATATTCTATAGTGGCATGAAAGAGATCGCTGTATTGTGTGGAGTCTTCGTTGAAAGAGAATCCGACAACGTTGCGGTAGCTGTCGTACTCGCGGTCCGTGCGGGTGACGAGAGTGGGTACGGGATTCCCTTCGTAATAGAGGGTTAGTTCCGTCTCATGGCCCACATAAAGTTCCTCCCTCACGCAGCCCGTGTCCACTGTGGCTTCATCGTCACGGTCATAAACGGTGGCGAAGTAGCGGTGTTCCACGAATGGTCTGTTGGCGGAGTCATACACGCAGTCGCGCAGCTTGCGCCCGCGCTTGGTGAAACTGCGGTTCTCGAACTCCTCCACCGTGTAGCGGTAGAGCGAGTCGTTGTTTTCCGTGTCGAACTGTGAAGTCTTCACCCATCCGTATCCGAAGTCCATGCGCTCGTAACGGTTGTAGTGAGGGTCAGCGTAGGAGAAACGAGTGAGCGATCGGGCTGCCGACAGCGGGGATGCGGGGTCTTCGACCTCCACGCTGGCGAGGTTCCAGCTGCGCTGCGGCTTTTCGTAACAGGAAAGCGGCATGTCATAATCGAGGGAAATCGTACTGCCAGTGAAATTGGTCACTTTTTTGAGCAGGTTGGTTTTGCCGGCGGTGTTATAGCGGATTGTCATGGACTCTTCGCTGTCGGAGGTCACATAATCGGGGTAACCGTCGCCGTTGATGTCGGTGAGCTGGGCGTTGTCGCGGCTGAATGAGCTGTTGTAGGGGGTAAGCTGTATGCCGGCCTGGATTTTCACCCATGGTGGAATCTCAAACCCCAAAGTTAGCGCCCCATTGCCGGTCTCGCTGTAGGAATGGCTCTGGCTGATATGGGGAACTCCGACAATGGTGTCCTGAAGCGACCAGTAGCCGTTGCCATAATTGTAGCTGACTCTCAAGCCATTGCCACTTCTTAACACTTTGTCGGGCAGACCGTCCCCGTTAAAGTCCATCAGCTGCATCTCCGTGACATTTTCCGACTGGTTTCTCCCCAATCCGCCACCGATACTGACCTGTTCCAACCCGAAGTTTGCGCCAAGATCGGAAGAGGTGTTCACAGTACTACCCATACGAGGCGTTCCCGCACTCCACATTTCCTTGATGTCGAAACCGTAACCTCTATTGAGTGCCACATAACCATCCTCGTAAACCCTATCGGGAAGACCATCGCCATTCATATCCAAATACATCACTGCGGTTTCATCCGTTCCATCCATCAAACTTCCGCCAAGTCCTTCGATGGTGATTTTGGCTTTCTGTGCATTGCCACCCGCCTGCCTTTTCGGGACAGGGTAGCTGCCCGAGAAAGTGGCGCCACCCGACCGGGTGTTGGAATTGCAGAGTTCGTCGTGATCGGGATCCAGCACCTGTTTTGCCCCGATGCCGCCCCACGGCATGGTATATTGCACCTGCTTCTTGCAAAGCAGGTCCGGATAACGGTCGCCGTTGAGGTCCAGATAGTCGGAAACGACAAAATTCGCCCCTCCCGACACGGAATTGCCAGTTGACAAACTGACGCCGTCATCAGCGACGACACTCAGCGATCCATTTCCCATGACCGAAACGTTCATCTTGCGGATAGTCTGCACTGGATAGCCGTCCACACTAACCGGAACAGGATGGTCATATTCAATCAATTCCTGCGTGACAGTCATGTCCGCCGGGTATTCATCGCCGTTCAGGACCGGGATTTCGTGCACCGGCCTGGTGTTGGACATTCCTCCCCGAGAAACCGCAGTGGTGTTGCTGAAGCCCGCCCAGCGATAATGCTCCATGTCCGGGGTCATCTCCACCCAGCGTGTGTTGTCAGACAGTGGGTTGAAGATGGAATCTATCATCGATGACATTGATTCCACTGTGATGTCTGTTGTATTGTCCACAGTGTCTATGTGAAAATGTGAGGTGTCGATGGCGGAGGCTATAGCGGAGGCGAATGTGGCAGAGTCCACAGTGAGTGAGGAGTTACTGATATAGGCGGGAAGCCTCAGGCTGGCAACCTCTATGGGCCGGTTCACGCTGACCAAGTCATTCTTGTGGGCGAATTGCCCCCACCCTCTGTATAACGGGCCGAAAAACTTGCGCATGGCCGTTATCGTGTCTGAGGTGTCAGGGTGATGGATGTCCAACCTTACTGGAGGATAACAGCTTAATTCATCCGGGATGGAAAGCGGCTGGTTGGACGGATCTTCTTGGAAGGTCAGATACGGTTGGCACTCTATTCTTCCCCAATCAATATTGCCGCCTGAGCCTTTTATTTCGAGCATTACCACCTGACCGCTGTCCAATTCAAAACTCTTGTTCAAGAAGATGGTGGTGTCTGTATTTGCAAAAATTGTTAAGGAAGAGTCTGTCAGCGCACCATGTGAAATGTGAAGTTTGCCAGAATCGGCTCCCGGATTGCCGGTCAGTTTTCCGGACAAGGTGACCGTGCCCCTTTTCGGCGCTTGGAAAAGATGCTGTCCCGTCAAAACAAAATCACTGTCAGAATGATAGTTGGCACGGTCTTTCCCATATAGGTCAATCCCTTGAATGTCATCATATTGGATGTCCACTTTCCATTCGACGTTGTCGTAGGTGCGGCCATCCTTTGACTGGAGACGGAAAAACAGGATGTCGTATTTGTCCACAGCCACGGAAAAATCTTGGTTTACGAGATATGTATCTCTACTTTCTAAGGCACCTGTAATCAAAACGGAAGTGTCTTGCGCATGCAAGACCAAATTGGAGTCCACCCAGCATCCATTGTTGTGTTCGACAATGTAATTCACCCCATCAGTGAAGCGGCTTTGGAAATATCCGTCAGATTGTTCGGGAAGCATCCTGATATTGGAGGTGATATTGATGTGCCCTTCAAAGGGCGCTACCCAAACCCTTACCGCTTCAATGTCCGGCTCTTTTATGACAGGGCCGCAACTGACCGACGAAGTGTCCGTATGATAATAATAATAGTATCCATCACGGTATTCTATTGGAACAGCCGAAGGATTATTCTCCATAAGATACGAGAGAGCTTCTTCACACTCTGGCGAGAAACAACGGATAGAATCCTTGAGGTAGGTGTAATCACAAAAGATACTAGAATCGGCCACACCGTCAAAGATGATGCCTCCACAGGGTACAGTGGCAGAGGTCACAATCATTTGGTTGGTGTTCACGTTTCCGTTGTCAGGATCAGTCCTGTAACTGTTCACATTAGTGAACGTTGGGTTCCCGTCCGAGTCGAGGGAATTAAACAATGCACCTCGGTCAGTGACCAAATCCGGAAGTCCGTCTCCGTTTATATCGGTAAAATAGGTGGATGTTGTGGATATGGTGGAGGGAATGCCTGCGCTGGCCGCCACTACCGCCATAACAGATCCCTGTACGCCCAAGGATGGCTGGTGGCTCTCCTCAAACAGAAAGTCGTAAATGTCGGGGATGTACACTTCATCGCCGTAATGGAATGTAAGAGAATCAGTTTCGTCAATTATCTGTGGGCGGTAATAAACCCCATAGTAACGCTTGTATACTTTATCTGCGAGCCCGTCTCCGTTTAAATCAACAAGTGTCAAAAGCCCTTCTGTGGAAGAGTGTCCATAGTTGAAGTTACCACCAACGTTGAAGTCGGTAATGACAAAATTCTTGTTAGCAACCCCCACAGACACAGTTCCCCCGAAGCTTGCACTGCTCCCTCTGGTTGAGCCAAGGGCTGTGGTCGGTACATTGTTGGATGAGAATGCCGAACTTATCCCGTCTGATTCTAGATTGCTTATCGTTTTGGCAGGCGAGTACAACGAGTTCTGATTAGGATAATCAAAGTAACTAAAGTTATAGCGTAGCATATTGTATTTGTGTTCAGCCCATTCAACATCTCCGGGATCCGGTTTGTCTGTTGTCCAATGGTTTGGGTTAAAGATATTTTCACAGGATATGTTCTCGTCTGGAGAATCCATCCTGACCAAGTCTGTCAATCTGGTCTTGTAATTGCTTTCGCGGTTGTTTTCCGTCACAAAATAGTATCTGCGAAGGATGGTGTCCTTGTATAGCACTTCCACGTTGCACAGTGTGACTGCAGTGACCTCGCGAAAACCATACCTCTCATTGGTGATGATGTCGCTGCGGTTATTCCCGTTAAGGTTGAACCGTACCGAATACTTGGGATCAGACATATTGTGACCTGTGTATCGGATACTGTCCGGGCAAATTTGGACACCTTTGTTGAGTGCACCTGGGCTGAAGACAGTCTGCTGGTATTCCTTATGGTAATAATACCTCACCCAATTGCCCGACGGATCAACACTCTCCGTCAGCATCCACTGCGCTATGTTATGGCTTGCCGGATCGCAAAGCACGGCATTGTAGTCCACATTGTCGGAATTGTGACTCTTCCCGTAATAGTCCGTCACCCCGTTCTTGTGCGTCACGCTCCACCAATAGTTTGAAGGGGAATCCCCATGTCGCACGATGCTGTCGAAGGCTTCGTTTTTGCGGGGAAAATGCTGAACATTTCCAGATAATCTGCTGATGCTCATCGTGTCATTGGTGCGATGAGCCATTTTACGGAACTCACCTGTACCGTCTTTGGTCACAAGCTGCTCGCCTTCATACACATATACTTCGCTCTCCCAGGCTGTACGGTATCTCGGCACTCCCCAGCGCGTTTCCACGGTGATGGAGGGGATGGGGATGTCCCAACCCACGCCGAGCCAGCCGTTGCCGCCGCCGCTGCTGTAGGTCAGCGCGAGGTTGGGCTGCATGCCCTGCCGTCCGGCGGGGATCTCTATCGGGTAGCTCAGGTTGGCCGTGCCGCTGTTGTTGGCCGTGGGCGGCTGAATCAGCGTCATCCCTTCCAGCGGGTCGGCGGCCTTCAGTTCCTTGATGCTTGTGGGTGTGTAGGCCGAGGTCTCCGGCATTTCCGGGGTCTTCAGCACCGCGTTGATGAAATCCAGCGGGGAATCTCCGCCGCCCTCGCCCTGCGGGGCGAACGACATCATGTCCTGCAACTGCGCGAGCGCATCCTGCGGGTTGGCCAAGTCATTCTGCGTGTGGGGCAGTCCCTTCTCCCACGGTCTGAACCGCGAGCAGACCAGCAGTTCCGCCTCGTTCACGGAATCGCGCTGGATGGCCACCCAGCGGTGGTATTGCCTGTCATAGACGTAGGTCTGTATGTCGTCCTCTGTGAAGCCCTGCGGCAACAATGACGGGTCGTAAGGGATTGCAATTTGGAATGATGAATTAGGAATGAGGAATTGTTCGGGGGCGAGGCGGTAGCCGGCGGCATCGGGGGTGACATTGACCATGCCCGCATCCAATGACGGGACCTCCGCGGATGACAATGTCATCATCTCGGTGTGGTGCAGGGACGCAAGATTTTGCGTCTCTACGGGCGACGAGGGTTCGTGGGTTGTGTTTTCCGGCACGGTTTCCCGCCCCTGTAGGGGCGAATCATGATTCGCCCCTACAGGGATAACCGACATGTTTTCCGCAATCGGTTGACATACACGTTGGTATGCGCCATGCGTACCAGTCGCGACAGGTCGCGTGTCGATGGAAAACAGGGCGAGGATGATGGCGGCCAGCACCGCGATTATGGTGAGTAGATATTGTTTCATATTTTTGTGTGTTTGTTGATTATCCCGTGCCGTAGAGACGCAAAATTTTGCGTCTCTACAAAATTTCGTGTCTGTTTGTTTAATTCACGATCATTTTAAGGATTTTGTGTTCAAGATCAGATGCAATGTCAATAAGGTAGTGTCCCGCGGTGGGTACGGAGTTCTCGAAACGGTAGGTGCGCTGCCCCTTGCCGTTCATGGTGAGCAGGAGCCGCCCGTCGGAATCGTAAACCGTGACGGTTACGTCCTGCGCTTCGGGGTATGCGATTTCCACGGTGAAATTCCCGTGGTTGGGGTTGGGGTGCAATTTGTAATGAGGAATCAGGAATGAGGAATTACCGTTGACCGATGATTTTGGAGATGTGGCATCGTGGTCCGTGGTCCGTAGGGGCGAATAATCATTTGCCCCTACACCCATTGTATTCCCATTATTTCGTGTTGTACCATTCTCGCCCCCTGCATCCACCGCCAACGCCTTCGGCGTGCCCATGGTGTCCGGCATCGTCACGGCAAAACAGAAGAAATCCCGCCCGCTGTGGTCGGTGTCCCAGTGTATGTTGTTATAAATGTAATGTCCTGCGCTGTCCGTGCCGGCAGACAGAATCTGCTCCATTTCCCCTGCGGGGAACTCGCCCGTGCCGCTGCGGTCAATCAGGAGGACCGGCGCATCCTGTTGGGACGCGATTGATTGCGTCCCAAACGACGCCGTGTCCAGGAGGACAAATGTGTTGTAAATGTGGGCATTGCCCGTCACCTGCACCATACTGCGCCCGATGACCTCGTAGGTCTCGCCGCTCTGCGTGTAGATTTCGGAAACGGCGGGCAGGACACCGTCCATACCGAAGACGATGAAATCGCCGTCGGCGATGAATGCGGGGTTGTCTTCGTTGTTCCCCGTCTGTAGAGACGCAAAATTTTGCGTCTCTACAATACCGATAATCATCTGACCGTCGGCAAAATACGTCTGTTTTTGGTTCAGCCCTGCCGAGTCGTCCCTGCCAAGACCCGCGATGGAGGCGCAGTAGTCGGGATAATTGGTGTAGTCCCATATCACGTTCCTGCGGCTGTCTAAATAGTCGGTCTGCGCGAGGGTCACGCCGTATTTCAGGGCTAAGTAGCTGATCCACTGGATGACGGCGGTGTCGCTGATCCGGCGGTCAAAGTACATGGCTTCGGCGATGCGCCCGTACAGCGGCAGCGAGTCCGCCGTGCAGAGGGTGAGCGTGGGGGCGCACACCTCGGGTGCTCGCCACGACTGCGCGAGATAGTTGACGACAGGCTTCAGACGGTTGGCCGTGTCATAGGTAATCTGCCCGTTGTCGTTGAGGATGCGCTGTGTGGTCTGCCCGATGCGCTTGGCGGTATCCAACTGCACCTGCCACAGGGCGTTCTCGCTCACCGTATCGTAGGTCTCATAGACCACAATCACGTCCGACTGCCGGGAGTCGTTGATTCCCAACGACAGAGTGAAGGTCTCTGTCCCGCCAACCTCAAAGCACTTGTTGAAGTTCATGCGGGAGAATGCGGCGGGCATGGCTCCCGAAGACGGCATGGCGTTGTATCCGTTGCCGGACACGTCAACCCAAGACGGCGCATTCAGTACTGCGCTGTCGGCGCGAAGCCATGCGGTGGGATGCTGGATTTGGGCCGGGGCTGCTATTACACAGGTTGTCAAGGCCAATAAAATGACATATTTGTTCATGACGCAATCCTTCTGGTGATGTGTTGACGCGATTCCTAATCGTTACTGTACGCGGGTGTATTCGTGAAGAACAGTCCCGTGAAAGTGAACTGCAGGGTGGCGGTGTCCCTATAGACCACCTGTTCGGGAATGTTCAAGAAGATGTGGCTCCCTTTCTCGTCCACATAATCTAATGAACGATCCGGCATGAGGAAGAAGTCCTCCGAAGTCAGGTCGAAGGTATCCGTTGTGGTAGCGGTGATAGCGGTGCCCATCTGCGCTAAAGAAACAGATGTTAACAGTTGACAACAATGGCCAAAACCTTGACAGTCAACATGGGTTGGTGTTCCTTTGATTTGAATACACGCCCCTTTACAATCAGAACTATTATGCCCGACATTGACACGTAAAGAATATAATCCTGACTCTTTAACATCAGTTAAATCTTGTATTACCATATTGCTAAAAACAAGATTATCTTTGTCATTTGATTTTGTACAAGAAAATGCTGTACAAGCACACACTACCATTAAACTAAATATTACTTTTTTCATTTGGATTTGTTTTTGTATGATGCAATAATAACCATAAACAACCAAGTTCCTCCAAAAAAGAATGGATTTCGTCCCAATGGGGCGTAATTGTGACGAAAGTTTGTTTTAGAATAAAATGAGAATATAAAAACCACAGATTACTAGATATTTAGTTTGATTTGGTGTTTGTTTATATATTCACCAATGAATATATAAACATTGCTTAATATCGAAAAAAGGAACTTTGCGAGGGTTGTTTTACAAACTTTATGAAAATATAAATCACTTCGTTCCGCAATTTTTAGTAATTTTGCCGCCAGACAATAAAACTAGGAGTCTATGCTATCATACAAAAGAGCTTTACCTTTGGCCATTGGGCAGGTTGTTGTTTTCGGCCTCTTCTTTTGGTATTTTCTACAATACAGTTTTCTGCGTCCACATGTAGATATATGGATTGACTCTGTCATTGCCCTGTTATTGATTGCTACAATGACTGTCAACTTTTGGATATTATTCCCTTTGATTTTCAAAAGATATTCGTTCTATGTCTATATGGTCACAGCCCTGATTGAGGTTCTGGCCATCAACATACTGGAATATGCATTAACCTCACAGACTGTACTTTATCTTTATGACAACATTATTCACCAAGAAGGGAACGCAGTGTCGATACTATTGCCTATCTATTGTAACACCTTTTTACGCGACTTCGCGCTCTTGGTCTTTGTTGGACTGATGGCTGACAATATCAGCCTCTCTGAGAAACAAATCGAAAATGATCAAGAGCTGCTTCGCTCCAAAAAACAACTATTGGTTAGGAACCAAGGGAAAATCTGCGTGATAGATATTACCCCCATATATCTATGCCGACAGGAGAAGAACTATGCAATACTTTATTCTATTGATGGTCAGAGATATAAAAAAAGAATTTCTTTAAAAGACTTGGAGGACTTGTTGAAGACACAGCAATTCATCAGAATATCTAAAAGCGATCTCATACGTCTTTCATCCATCAAAAAATGCCAAGACAACCTTCTGATACTCAAAGACAACGTTGTTACCAACGCTAAAACTGTCGTTATCGGTAAGTCGTTCATGGAAAACGTTGTTCCTGTTATTCTGCAATTCCTGCAAAATGAGTCTGAATCGGAGCCTGTATGTGATAGTTCAATTACAGAAATGGTTCAAACTGTCGTTTCCGAAACCAAAATACAAAAGCTTAATCCAAAGCCTGCAAGAGTCTATCAATACGTTTCATTTCACCGAAACTGCAAACTGGATGAAATCGTTAAAGAAACCAATATTCCCAAAAGTACCGTAGCACGATATCTGAAAGAGCTGCAACGACAGAATTTCATCGAGTACGTCGGTTCCAAAAAGACTGGCGGCTACAGGGCGGTGGACAAGCAACAGATTGGCACAAATGCAGAAGAATGGAATTGCGTGAGCGATCAATAACATATTGTTCAGAATCGTATCTTGTTTGTTTTCAGAATCCTTTTCGCATCGGAAATGTGCAGGTATCGTTCAGTCATGGAGAGGGAGTGGTGGCCGGCGAGGTCTTTCACAAACTTGGACGGCATTCCGGACTCCAGCATTTCGGTGATGCCGGTGTCCTTGAGCGAATAGAAGTGATAGCTGTCCGGCATGGAGAGGCTGGTTCGCCACAGGATTTTTGTGCTATCGCGTTACAGACATCACGATATACGCGACCTAAGGTGCTTAACGGCAGGGAACATCGTTTTTGAGTGTTCACAATCCCATTACGATGCCCCTGCTTGGGTACCTTTCTTTTCCTGCACCGCTATCGGTCTGTTGCACACTATAGCGGAGCATTACCAAATGAATTTGTTCTTACCTGACTGTTGCAGGTCATGGGCATCGGTTTTTATGTGAATTGCTTTTTTCATGTTTCTCCTTTTCGTTCAGCCGCAAGGATGCGGCTGCTCCTAATTGTTGCTGTATGCTGCCCTGTCGCTGAAGAACAGTCCCGTGAAAGTGAACTGCAGGGTGGCGGTGTCGCGATAGACCATCTGTCCGGGGATGTTCAGGAAGATGCGGTTATTTTTTTCGTCCGTATAACTTAACGAGCGGTCTGGCATAAGGAAAAAATCATCTGAAGTAAGATCGAATGTGTCCGTTGTGGTAGCAGTAATTTCTGTGCCAACTTGTTGAAGCTGGACGGCTGTAGCAAGCCTGCAATAGTTTCCGAACCCCATGCAGTCCAAATGAATCATTTCCCCATCGTACAAACACAGCCGGGGCAGATTTTTTCATCATGTCCGATTTCAGACATGAGTATTGTGGCTGATGCCGTTTTGCCGTCCGAAGGGATGACCACAACCCGGTTGGGAGAGGGCTGGTTTGTCTCGACGTTTCTGCTTTCTTTTTCGCAAGCACCAAGCAGCAGCAGGGCTGCAAGGACTGTCAATGTTGAAACTTTTTTCATAGCATTCAGTTTTTGTACATAAAATTGTTGTTGTTTTGGCGGTAAAAATACTATCGGCAGCCAAACGATTTTATCCTCCACATCGACAATATGTTCCTCCACGCCAAAAATATGACTGTGCAACATATCTGTGGTACTTTGCAGGCGGTGGGTAAATATCTGACAATCAATGTTTTAATTCGCAACACTTGTTTATTCCCCCAAACCGAAGCCTTTGGGGGAACAAATGACCGTCGGGGAAATAACAGGAGGATAAAATGAATATCTTTGCCGCAGTATTCAGATTGTAAATTTATGAAACACCAGAACACAATTGTCACCATTTCGCTGAACATCCTGTTTTGCGTTTCCCTATTATGGTTCTTCTCCCGTAACGCCTTCCTACGACCGTATTTAGGCAGCACAATCTATGAGCTTCTCGCCGGAGTGTTGCTGCTGGCCATATTGTACTCCAATTATTTCATCTTCTATCCGAAACTGTATCGGAGCCACAATTCCCTATATTGGTCCATTGTTGTCGCATCCTCTTTGGGGACAGGTTGCGTTGAACTGGCCCTTGGCTATCCGTTTATTTCGAAATGCCATGCGCCGATAATAGCTAAAGTAGGATCATCCTATTATTTCTCCAAACTGCTGTTTCTCATCTTTAGTCGCAACCTCGCTTTCAATTTCTTTCCCTACATGTTGAGAGAGCGGAAGCACCTGCAGCAGTCATTGGAAACGGAGATCAAGATAGTTTACAAATATGCCAGAATGATTGATGTATGCGACGGGAAACACAACTGCAGTCACATACCAATTGATGACATATTCTATTGTAAAAAGAACGGGAACGAGACAGATGTCTATACGGTGGACGGTATCAAATACACACGCTATTGCACCATCAAGTATATGATACAGCTTCTTGACAACAAGGAATTTATCCGCATATCCTCATCCACCATCGTTCCTTTCCAACATATCGCCTCGTGTGATGGGGAAGATGTGGTCATGAAGACCATGTCTTGGATGGGATCTCCCCTCGCATTCAAACTGGACTCCAAAAGATATCGTTCTTCAGCAGCCATCATTGACGAGTACTTGCGTGCGAATCTGGAAGATACGGATGTCGAACAGCCAGACAGCGAAGAAGGGAAAGGCAAACGGCTCCCGTCCGTCCCGCCCAAGGACAAGCTTGACGCAGTGCTCGGCTACATAGTCGAGCATCCCGGCTGCCGGTCAACGGAAATCATCGCGTACACGTCCTATCCGAAAACCACAATGGAACGCTGCCTCTCCTGCCTCAGAAAGCAAGGGCTCATCGAATACTCCGGCAGCAAGAAAACAGGCGGCTACCAGGTGGTCAAGCCAAAACAGGAAACAGAAGGTACGGAAACTATACAAAAGGAAGGGGCTGTTGCCGAAGAAAAGGCTGCAAAGAAGAATCTAACCAAGGAAAACGTCATCTAAGGAATAGGTCTCTTGCAATCCGGCAGCTGTTAGATAATGTGTTTTGTGACTTATCAAATCTTCCCAATATTGAACATCGGATGAAAGATGAAATGGAGAAAATTTTTGCAAAGTTTTCCCCGTGTTGGCGACTTTCATTTTGGTTTCAAAACCATTTCTTTACCTGTCGTGGATTCGCATGAAAATTGGAAGTGTTTGATTATCAATAGGTCTTGTTTTGTTGTGGATTCGCGTGAAAATAAGAATTACCCATAATAAGGTATGTAAGAAGTGTAGCGCTTCGATTCCATTTCAGGATTCTCCATCTTAATAAGGCCGCTTTCGAAAGTGTCTGCCAAGATACGAGAAGCCATTGCCGACTGGTTCTTATTCAGATTAAACCTATCTCTGACGTGTTGGTTCCCAATTGAATGACCATCTTCATATAGCAGGCATGCATGCTGATAGCACACGGCTATACGTTCTTCCCGTGTCATTTCATTTACACTTTTTTTCGGGAACAGTGTCACTCTCGTATAGTTATCACCACTTTGAGCCTTATATGCAGGAAGTTTCATCTGCCCAATCGCATCGGTGGCACGGTCGAAACCGCTACCGCGACGCTCGCACATATCCAACAACAGCATCATTTGCGCCAACGATTCGTTGCGCGAATGCGGTGGGAGATCAATCAGGCGGTTTACATCATTTAGCGATGATCCCGGATTCGTGAACGTCAGACGATTCTCAAAAATCTCAATCGTCAGCGGCATCCCTTTGATGGCAAAATCTTGATGTACCATCATATTGGCCACCAGTTCTCTGATTGCCACAACAGGGTATGTCGGAACCGTCTCTCGTTGTACTTCAATCTTCTCCGTACTCGTATTCTTACTTACAAATGAAACCAAGTTTCCGAACCCCACAGCATAACCTGTCTCGCAACGATACTCCAGCGATAGAATCCGGTTGTTGGTTCCCTGATATTTTCTCGCCACGATTTCCTTACCAGTCAGCGATGGGAAATCTTTCAACCTTCTGGCAAACAGGATGGCCCCCAGATTCAGAATATCATAGCTGTCACCTTTTTCCACAACCAACCCATATTCCTCTAACTGTTTCATCATCAGTTTCTTTTCCGATGGCATTCTCTTGTCAAGCTTCTCAAATAACTTCTCGCAGTCCAGCAGGTACTCGACATCACCAATCGTCAACCCGCTTTGTGCCACTCTATCTTCAAATGAAAGGCCGTGAGACAGCGCAACCATTTCATGCACCTGTTCCCTCGACATTTTCACTGTATGCCCTGCTGATCTGATATAGGCCTCGTATATATCTTTCCCTCTCAGATAGATGGGCTTGTTCGTCTGCTCATAAACACGGACAAAGAGCAGCACATGACCCTTGTAGTCCACTACTGTATGTTCCAGTTGAACGGACCAAGCCAGGTTATTTTTGGCAATGTTTCCAAGCCTACCCACTATTTCCTCTATCTCATCCTTTGATAGCGTCACAAAAGCGGCATCATTATCCAAGCCGAATGCCAGATAGCCGCCACCTGTCGTATTGGAGAAAGCACACAGATGTTGGGCCAATCGTTCCGATTTGTCTGACAATGCACATTTCCAATCAATACCATTTAACTCTTGGGGGACAGGATACAAGCTGTTCTCAAGTGCCGTAACTGCTTGTTTTAGCCAATTAGCCATATTTCAATCAACATGTTTTAATTAGGTTGCAAAATTACATTTTTTTCTTTCATGTAAATATAGACATGTTGGTGAAAACTGCGACAGCGTGTCGCAGTTTTCCTTTCAGTATGATAATGGAGTTACTGTCGCAAGACCAACTCCCAACTTCTTCGTGGATTCGCGTGAAAATTGGAAATATATGATTGTCAATAACTTGTGGTTTGACGTGGATTCGTGTGAAAATAAGAATCTCTCGTTGTTATAGGGCCGTTCGTCAATTCTTCGTCCCGAAGAAGTTGACCAGCACTCGTCACCCTAAAACTCGGAGTCGAGGTCGAGGAGAGGCTCTGCGTTGCAGTCGATGGACTCGTTCAACCAGTACGCCATGGATTCTTACTGCGCCGCTCATCCCGCACGATGGCCTCACCTTGCCCGCCGGAATCTCCAACGTGATGTTCTCCAACACGTTGTCCGACGATTCAGCGGGCTCCGCACACAACGTCTCTACAGTTGGGCGATCTCCAGTCGGCATACACCGCCTTGTGCGACTCGCGGAGACCAGACCGTTTCCATCGCCCTCCTCCATGATAAAGAATCCCAATCAAGGGACGCAGTTTGGGAACATAGGCCAAACTCTCCCATTGTTGATGCAAGACTTTGTCATTGTTTGAAGATAAACCTCCTGAAGTCGAGACCTAACGCATAGACCATCAGGGCGATGAGCAGGACGAAGCCGATGGTGTTGGCGATGCCGAGGAATTTGTCGGAGGGCTTCTTGCCGGTGACCATCTCCACGAGGATGAAGAGGATGTAGCCGCCGTCGAGGCCCGGAATCGGGATGATGTTCATGAAGGCGAGGATGATGCCTAACAGGGCGGTCATGCTCCAGAAGCGGTACCAGTCCCACACTTTCGGGAAGATGCTGCCGATGGTCAGGAAGCTGCCTAACTGCGTGGCGCCCTCCTTGGTGAAGACGATCTTGAACTGCTTCACGTAGTTGCCGAGGGTGTTGAAGCCCTGTTTCACGCCCGTGGGTATGGATTGCCAAAAGCTGTAATCGACGTGCACCACTTCAAAGAAGTCGGCGGGCTGCCGGTAGGCGACGCCGATGTTGCCGAGCGAGTCGAGGGTGACGGCTGCGTGGCAGAGGCTGTCGCCGCGCATATAGTCGATTTGCAACGTACTGTCTTTATGTTCGTTGAATACTTTCTTGAAGTCGAAGAAGCAGAACATGGCGGAGTCGTTGATGCCGACGAGGGAGTCGCCCTTTTGGAGGCCGGCCTGCGCTGCCGGGGTGCCGGCCAACACGCTGTCAACGACGAACGGGATGCGGTAGTTGCAGAAGAGACTGGAGGATCCGGCGCCCACCACCTTGCGGGGCAGGTCTTTCGGGATGTCGATGACCACTTCCTGGCCGTCGCGTTCCACGGTGACGGTCTTCACGTTGTCGAGCAGCACGGTGTTGGCGAAGTCGCCGAGAGTCTCGGGCTTGGTGGTGTCAACCAAGAGCACCTTGTCGCCGTTGCGGAAGCCCGCGTCCTGCATCTCCTGGGAAAATTCGAGGCCGTACTTGGCGCTGCTGAGCGGGATGTAGTCGTTGCCCCAGGTGAAGCACATCAATATATATATAATGATGGCCGTGAGGAAATTCACGAGTACGCCGCCGATGATGATGAAGAACCGTTGCCAGGCGGGTTTCGCGCGGAACTCCCACGGTTGCACCTCACTGGCGAGGTCGCTGGCCTTGGTGGTCTCATCCACCATGCCGTTGATGGAGCAATAGCCGCCGAGAGGCAGCCACCCGAGTCCCCATTCGGTGGATTCGGGGTGATTGGCCCACTCCTCCGGCGCTTTCCCGGAGAAGAAGCTGAAGTGGAACTTGCCGTCGTAACGCTTCATCCTGATCAGGGAGATGCCCGGATTGAAGAAGACGTAGAACTGGTCCACGCGGGTCTTGAAGATTTTCGCGAAGGTGAAGTGCCCGAGCTCGTGGGTGACCACGAGGAACGTCAGGCTGGCCAGGAGGCCGAGGATTTGCATGGATATACCCATTATCAATTAAGAATTAAGAATGTAGAATTAAGAATTATGAATGACAATTAACCCTGACATTATTTTTGTTCCTTGAATTGTCAGCTTCAATAACCAATAACCAATAACCTATAACCATTTTAAAATATCGTCACGCATTCGGATGGCTTCGGCGCGGGCGCAGTCGGCGAAGTGGGCCGCCCCGTTTTCCTGCTTGCGGTAGGCGAGGAGGATGCCGCGGGAGGAGTTGACCACGCCGCCGTTGCCGTCGCGGAGGTACTTGGCGATGTCTTCGGCCTTGCCGCCCTGGGCGCCGTAGCCGGGTATGAGGAAGAAAGTGGTGTCGAGCATGGAACGGATCTCCGCGGCCTCGTCGGGGTGGGTGCAGCCCATCACGCCGCCGACGGCCGAGTAGCCGCACTCGCCGAGGTAGTCCTTGCCGAGGGCCTGCAGTTTCTCGCCAACCACGTGATAGACACGCCGGCCGCCATCGGTGGGCAGGTATTCGATGTCCTTCGCGCCTTCGTTGGAGGTGCGTATGAGCACGAACACGCCCTTGCCTTGGTCCTTGAGGTAGGGCAGGTAAGGGGAGAGGCTGTCGAGGCCCATGTAGGGGCTGAGGGTGATGAAGTCGGCCTCGAACTCGCCGGTGAAGTGCGCCCTGGCGTACATTTCGGCGGTTTTGGCGATGTCGCCGCGCTTGATGTCGGCGATGGCGACTGCTTTCTTCTCGCGCAGGTAGGCGAGGGTGCGTGCGTAGGCGCGCAGGCCGGCCATTCCGTAGGCCTCGTAGTAGGCGATCTGCACCTTGTAGCAGGCGCTCACGTCAAGGGTGCTGTCGATGATGGCCTTGTTGAAGGCGAAAAGCCCCTCCTCGACGCCGGGGTGCTGCTGGGCGAACGCCTCCGGCAGGTAGGACACGTCAGTGTCCAATCCAACACAAACGTGGCCGCTTCGGGCCACGCTCGCATACAATCTGTCTATATTTGACATAGTAATCACTTTACTGTATTGAAATTATGATTTGCGAATGGTGTACTTCTATGACAGAAACCACCATTCACGATCCCTGGTGCTTAGTTGTCCAGCACTCTCAGCATGAAACCGGTCCCGTGGATGTTGCAGATTTCCACAGGGGGCTGGAACCCCTCTTCGTATTTCACCTTCCGTTGGCCGGGCTCTTTGGGCAGCACCTTGTCCTCGCAGTCGATGAGTATGTAGCCTCTCAGCTTGGTCATGAAGACATCCATGCTGCGGGAGGTCGTGTTGTCGTCTTCGCCCCAGACTTCTCGCAGGATGATCTCGCGCGGAACGAGCTTGTTCTTGTGGTCCAGCAGGAGCTTGAGCAACTCGCACTCCTTGCGGGTGAGCGTGCGCGTGACCTTGGGGTGGATCAACTGCATCTCCGTGTAGTTCAGCTGGAAGTTGCCGAATTTGATGGTTTCGTCCTCTGAAATATACTCGTGGGGGACGGTGGCGTGGCAACGGCGCAGGATGGCCTGCATGCGGAGGCCCAGCTCTTCAATGCTGAAAGGTTTCGTCACATAGTCGTCGCACCCGAGGTTGAACCCTTTGATACGGTCCTCTTTCGCGGCACAGGACGAGAGGACGATGATGGGGATGTTCTTGTCCACTTTCCGCATGTTGCTGAGCAACTTGAAGCCGTCGTAGTGCTTCAGTGCCACGTCAATGACGCTGATATCGTACAGTCCCTTGTTGAACTGGGTGTCCGCCTCGCGACCATCTTTGAAGTCAATGACTTCGTAGCCCGACATCTCTAAATAATCCTTGATCACGTGACGCAGGTTGTCGCTGCTGTCCACTAACATGACCTTTGCTTTTTTTAATTTCATATCGTTATAAATGTTTCAAATATTAACTGCTTTTTTTGACAATGAGGTTTGTCGAATCGATTTTCTTTTCCCAAAATATCAAGTGGAGTTTATGAGTTAGTATAGCCTGTACCATATCTTGAAAAACCGCTGCAAAAATAAAAAAAAAATCAAAAGAATGGGTGGAGGTCCAAAAAAAAATATCTTATGTTTGTTTCAGGCCTTGATTCGTCTCCCGCCAATGGATTTGCAATGTTTTCAAAATTAGTGTAATTTACTGTTGTGTAGCTGATTATGTTTTTGTTGCGCCTGTCAGTGTGAGGGAAGTCGGCGTGGTGCCGGGACGTCTTCCCGCTATGCACGGGAGGCGTCTCGCGAAGCACAGGCAATTGCCTGCCGGCCTTTTTTTGGGGGAAGGCTGACTAAAAACCCGTCGTTTCCTCCCTTGCCGCGCCCATATGTTTCCGCACGGTTCCCACCTTCCCGGAAGAGTCGGCGGGGGCGGCCTGTCGTTGGAGCGCGAGCAGGCCGCAAAGAATTTCTTGAAGTCCAAGCCATGGGAAACCTGCGCTTTATCGGCTTGTCCGGCTGCATGAAATTATTTTTTTCAAAACATGGGCTACCATAATATAAATTTTATACTTTTGCACCCGATTTTCAATCAAAAAAAATACACCAAACTTAAAATAATAAATAGTATGGATCTTCAAAAATTAATCAAACAAACTGAAGAAAAGAACCCTGGCCAACCTTTGTACAATCAGGCCGTTAGAGAAGTCCTCGAAACCATCTGCGATTTCGTGAACGAACATCCCAAATACGATCAGTACAAGATCGTTGAGCGCTTGCTCGAACCCGAAAGAATCATCAAATTCAAGGTCACTTGGGTTGATGACAAGGGCGAAATCCAAGTCAACAGAGGCTACCGTGTTCAGCACAACATGGCTATCGGACCGTACAAGGGCGGTTTGCGTTTCCACCCGACGGTGACGGAAGACACCATGAAGTTCCTCGCTTTCGAGCAGACTTTCAAGAACTCCCTGACCACTCTGCCCATGGGCGGCGGCAAGGGCGGCTCTGACTTCGATCCTAAGGGCAAATCCGAGGGCGAAGTGATGCGCTTCTGCCAGTCCTTCATGACTGAGCTGCAGAAATATATCGGACCTGACACCGACGTTCCCGCTGGTGACATCGGCGTTGGCGGCCGCGAAATCGGCTTCATGTATGGCCAATACAAGAGACTCCGTGGCGAGCACGTCGGCGTGCTCACCGGCAAGGGCCTCGAATGGGGTGGCTCTCTGATCCGTCCTGAGGCTACCGGTTACGGTGCCGTCTATTTCTTGGAAGGCATGTTGGCCGCCAAGAAGGACTCCATCAAGGGCAAACGCTGCATCATCTCCGGTTTCGGTAACGTGGCTTGGGGTACCGCCCTCAAACTCGCCGAGCTGGGTGCCAACCTGGTTGCCATCTCCGGTCCTGACGGCTACATCCTCGATGAGGAAGGCATCAACACTCCTGAGAAGATCGAATACATGAACCAGCTGAACGCCACCCGTAACAACGTGGTCGCTCCTTTCGCTGAGAAATTCGCTTCCGCCAAGTTCTTCCCTGGCAAGAAGGTTTGGGAAGTTCCTTGCGAAATCGCTATGACCTGCGCTATCCAAAACGAGCTGAACGGCGACGACGCCAAGGCTCTGATTGGTCACAACGTGAAGTATGTGGTCGAGGTTTCCAACATGGGCTGCACCGCCGAGGCTGTCGCCGAGCTGCAAAAGGCTGGCGTCTCCTTCGCTCCTGGCAAGGCTGCCAATGCCGGTGGCGTTGCTACCTCCGGTCTGGAAATGAGCCAGAACGCTCAACACCTCTCTTGGAAGAGCGAGCGCGTTGACGAGGAACTGCACCACATCATGAACAGCATTCACGAGAACTGCGTGAAGTATGGTACCGAGGCCAACGGCTACATCAACTATGTGAAGGGCGCCAACATCGCCGGCTTCATCAAAGTTGCTGACGCCATGATCGCTCAAGGCATCGCTTACTAATCTTCAGTTTGCTGAACTGATTAAAGGGAAGGCTCCTCGAAAGAGGGGCCTTTCTTTTTGGTTTGCGGTTGGCGCAAGCGTGAAAGAGGCAAAAGCCGGAAAAGGATGACCAATGACAGGGGAGGCAGGCGTATAAGTTATCCGCCGATGGCCACCGTCAGTCCCTCATCCGCCAAGAGCGTGTCGGGGAACACGTCGGTGGCGTGCTCTAACAGCCGGTTTTCGTCTTTGTAGCGCGAGGAGAAGTGCCCTAACAGGAGCTTTCTGACGTTACACGATTTCGCGAACTCCGCCGCTTGCTTGGAAGTGGCGTGGTAATATTTGTAAGCGAGCTCTTCATCGCCGGCGCAGTAGGTGGCGTCGTGGTAAAGCAGGTCCACATTTTGCAGCAGCTCAGCGTATTGCGGCACCACGAGGGTGTCGGAAAGGTAGGCGTAGCTGCGCGTTGGGGCGGGTGGGGTAGTGAGCTCACTGTTTGGAATCACCTGCCCGTTGGCGGTGGTGAAATCCTGTCCGCGCTGGATGCTTGGGATGGCGTCGTAAGGGATGCCATACTGCCGGATACATTCGCGCTGGATGTGGCGGTCGCCAGGTTGCTCCTGGAACAGGAACCCGTAGCATGGCACGCGGTGGTCGAGAGGAAACGCGGTGACTTTCACGTTGTTATCTTTGAAAACCACGGTCGGCTGTTGGCAGCTGTTGGGGTGGATGCGGATGTCGAAATTCCGGTGTTGCACGAAGAAGTCGATTTGCGCCTGCAGCATCGGCTCCAGGTCCGCCGGCACGTGGAGGTGGAGGTCGTTGCAGCGGTTGTCGAGCGCGAGGGAGGAAAGCAGTCCGGCCAGTCCGAGGCAGTGATCGCCGTGGGAGTGGCTGATGAAGATGTGGTCGAGCTTCCCGGTGTGGATCTTGTATCTGATCAGCTGCACTTGCGTGCCTTCCCCGCAGTCGATCATATAGGGGACCCCCTTCAGGCAGACAATCTGCGAGGTGGTGTGATGCCGCAGTGTCGGTTTCGCGCTCCCGCAGCCGAGTATGGTGACTTCGAATGGTGTCATAGGTGAAAAAATTATCAGGGGGCAAAAATACGCAAAAAAAAGTATCTTTGCCGCAAATTTCCTATTATGCCTGAAAGTGCTAAAAACGAGCCGGTGAAGATGCCCGGCAAATATGAGTTGATTGCAGACCTCGCGAAGTTCTTCCCGGTGGAGAACGCCTCTACGGTGGTCGGGGTGGGGGATGACGCATCGGTTGTGGAACCCGACGGAAACCAAATGGTTACATCGTCAAAGGTGTATGTTGAGAACGTCCACTTCGATCTCACCTACTTCCCGCTCCGGCACCTTGGCTACAAGTTAGCCACCATCGCCTTCGCGGATGTGCTGGCCATGAACGCCGCGCCGTCGCAGCTGCTCGTCAACATCGCCGTCTCCGACCGCTTCGACCTGATGATGGTCAACGAAATCCTCAGCGGGGTGGGGGCGTGCTGCGAGACGGTGCACGCCGACCTCGCCGGCCTCGACCTCACCACCTCGCCGCGCGAGTTGGTCGTCTCCATGACGGCCGTCGGCGAGTGCGAGCCCGCCCGCCTGTGCACGCGTAAGGGTGCCGCTGAGAACGAGCTGGTCTGTGTCTCCGGCGATTTCGCGGCGGCCTATACTGGCCTTCTCCTGCTCGAACGCGAGAAGAAGGTCTTTGAGAAAAACCCCGGCGCACAGCCCGACTTCACAGGCAAGGACTATCTCCTGCGCCGCGAGCTCAAGCCCGAGCCCCGCATAGACATCATCGAAGGCTTGCGCCGCGAGGACATCCTGCCCACTGCCATGACCAACGTCAGCGACGGCCTCGCCGCTGCCGTCATGCAGATTTGCCGCGCCTCAAACAAGGGGTGTGTCTTATTTGAAGAAAAGCTTCCAATGACCGAGCTTACATTTGTGACCCTCAAGGATTTGGATATAGTGCATACGGTGGCTGCGCTCAACGGCGGCGACGATTACGAACTCATGTTCACTATCAAACAGGCCGACTTCGAGAAAATCAAGAAGGTGGAGAACGTCTCCATCATCGGCTACATCAAGGAGGAATCCGCCGGCTACAACCTCATTACCGGCGACAACGTGCAAGTGCCGCTGCGAGCCCAGGGCTTTAATTAGTTAGCAGTTAGTAGTTAGTAGTTAGCAGTTGGCCCTTTGCCCTTTGCTATTGGATTAAACATAGATATGGACTACTCTCAAAACTCTAAACCGTAAACTGTAAACTAAACTATTGCCTTAACCCATTAATATTTAACACAATAACCCTCAATAACCAATAACCCATAACCAATAACCATTACAAGTGAACAGCAAACGACAATTCCAGATCGGCAACGTGACCATCGGCGGAGATGCCCCGGTGGTGGTGCAGTCGATGACCAACACCGACACCGCCGACGTGCAGGCGTCTGTGGCGCAGTGCAAGCAGATGATCGACGCGGGGGCGCAGATGGTGCGCCTCACCGTCCCTTCGTTGAAAGAGGTGGAGCCACTAAAGGAAATACAAAAGCAATTGAAATCAGACGGTTACGGGAATATTCCGCTCATTGCCGACGTGCACTTCAATCCCAAGGTGGCGGAGGCTGTGGCCCCGTTCATGGACAAGGTGCGGGTGAATCCCGGCAACTTCACCGACAAGCGCAACTTCTCGCAGTTGGACCTTTCGGAAAGCGAGTATGCCGCCCAGGTGGAGCGCATGGCCTTGAGGGCCAAGCCGTTGTTGGAAATCTGCAAACAACACGGCACCGCGCTGCGCATCGGTATCAACCACGGCTCCTTGTGCGACCGTATCGTCAGCCGTTACGGCAATACCCCGGAAGCGATGGTGCAGTCGGCCCTCGAATGGGTGGACATCTGCGAGCGCCACGACTTCCACAAGCTGGTCTTCTCCATGAAGTCGAGCAATGTGCTGACGATGATGACGGCCACGAAAATGCTCAACGACAGCATGTTGAAGCGCGGGCTTTCCTATCCGTTGCATCTCGGGGTCACCGAGGCCGGCAACGACAAGGAGGGTAGGGTGAAGTCGGCGGCGGGCATCGGGGCCTTGTTGCTGATGGGCATCGGCGACACGGTCCGTGTCTCCCTCACCGAGTCGCCGGAAAACGAGTCCCCGTTTGCGCATACGCTCATACAGGCAATTGAAAACCTTGATGTTACGAATCTTAATATCCAAAATGGAACCCTGATTTACTGCGATGACGAGTTGGACGAAACCCGTTGGATGTGCCGGGCGGCGGCGGTGGCCGGCTATGCCCACTTCCGGCACGGCCTGAAGGAGGTGATGCTGCAAAACGCGCACTTCACGGAATCACAAAACCTGGATTTGGCGAATCTCGTCATGCAGGCCTGCCGGATCAAGATCCTGAACACGGAGTTCGTGGCCTGCCCGTCGTGCGGGCGCACGCAGTACGACATCCAGTCGGTCTTCGCCGCCGTGAAGCAGCGTTTCTCCGGCCGCCCGAACCTCAAGATCGGGGTGATGGGCTGCATCGTGAACGGACCCGGTGAGATGGCCGACGCCGACTACGGCATTGTGGGGGCCTCCCATGGCCTCGTCTGCGTTTATGAGGGCAAGAAGCGAGTCTCCGAGCCGATGCTGCCTGATGCGGCCATGAATGTGCTGGAACAATATATTAACAAAAAACTTCCTTAAGCAGTCCCGGAGGGACAACACGCACGCAGTTCAATTAACCCCGCACAAGCGAAGTGCAGTGTGGGAACATTCAAAAGTCAAAAGTCACAAGTAAATGTCAACATATATCCTCGGAATAGAATCCTCATGTGACGACACCTCGGCAGCGGTCATCCAAGACAACGTCATCCTGTCGAACGTGATTGCAAGCCAGAAAATCCATGCTGAATACGGCGGCGTGGTGCCGGAGCTCGCCTCGCGCGCGCACCAGCAGAACATCATCCCTGTGGTTGACACGGCCTTGAAGCGCGCAGGCGTCGCCAAGGAGCAGCTGTCGGCGATAGCCTTCACTAACGGTCCGGGTCTGTTGGGTTCGCTTCTGGTGGGCAACTCTTTCGCAAAGTCGATGGCCTTCACGTTAGGCATCCCGCTCGTGCAGGTCAACCACCTGCAGGCGCATGTCCTGGCGCACTTCCTCGACAAGCCAGGTGAGGAGAAGCCGAAGCCGCGCTTCCCGTTCCTCTGCCTCACCGTGTCGGGCGGACACACTTTGCTGCTGAAGGTGAACGACTACTTCGACATGGAGAAGCTCGGCGGCACCATCGACGACGCGGCGGGCGAGGCCTTCGACAAGGCCGCCAAGATCCTCGGACTGCCGTACCCCGGCGGTCCGGTCATCGACAAATATGCCAAGGAGGGCGACCCGAAGCGGTTCCAGTTCGCCGTCGCGCACATCCCCGGCCTCGACTACAGCTTCAGTGGGCTCAAGACCTCGTTCCTCTATTTTGTGCGCGACAACCTCAAGGAGAATCCGAACTTCATTGAAGAAAACCTCCCCGACCTGTGCGCATCCATGCAGTATGCCATTGTCAAGTCGCTGACCGACAAGGTGAAGAAGGCCTTCAAAGAGTGCGACTGCCAAGATTTGGTGCTGGCGGGCGGCGTTTCGGCCAACTCCGGTCTTCGCGATGCCATGAGTGACCTGGCGCGCCGCTATCATCGCAACATCTTTTTGCCGCCCTTGGACCTCACCACCGACAATGCCGCGATGGTGGCCGTCTGCGGCTACTTTAAATACCAAAAGGGCGAGTTCGTAGGATACGACATCGCCCCTTACAGTAGTTAGTGTTTGATGCTCAGGGTTGAGGATTACAGCAACTCGTAGCTTCGTTTCACGAATTCGCTCAGCTTTTCGCCGGTGAGGATGTTCTGCGAGAGCATGGCCAAGTCAACCATCTGCTGGATGAGCCGTGTGCGCTTCTCCTCGTCCTTTTCTTCGAGGATTCGGGTGGCGAGCGGGTGGTTGCCGTTGATTACCAGGTTGTAGTGGTCGAAGCCGCCGTAGAATCCCTGTTGGCCGGAGACTTTCTCCATGTCCTTGAACCGGCGCATGAACTCGTTTTGGGTAACGGTCACGGGCAGGTCTGTCTCGCTCAGCGAATCGACCTCCGGGGTGAACAGTTTCGCATCGACTTGCTTCTCGAAGAGCTCCTTCAGCTGCTTCTGCTGGTCATCGCTGAGCTTGGAGACGTGAGCTTCTTCCTCCTTTTCGATGAGCTTGTCGACGACATTGGCGTCAACGCGCGTGAAACGCACCTTTTCGAGCTTCTGCTCCAGCATGTTGATGAAGTGCGTGTCGAGGAAACCGGTCATCAGGAGCACATCGTAGCCTTTCTCTTTCGCTTTGGCGATATATACGTGCTGGTCGTCGGCGTTGGCAGCATACAGCATGACAATATTTCCGTTTTTGTCAGTCTGCAGCGCACTCACCATATTGCGGTACTCCTCAATGGTAAAATACTTGCCCTCAGTGTTTTTCAAGAGGTAGAAATCCTTGATTTTCTCATAGAACTTCTCGTCTGTCAGTGAGCCGTATTCGAGGAAGACGCACAGGTCGTCCCATTTCTTCTCGAACTCTTCGCGGTTCTCCTTGAACATCTGTTCCAGTTTTTCGGCCACCTTCTTGCTGATGTAGGTGGAGATTTTTTTGACGTTGTTATCGCTCTGGAGGTAGGAGCGGGAGACGTTCAGCGGGATGTCGGGAGAGTCGATGACGCCGTGCAGGAGGTTCATGAAGTCGGGCACGATGCCTTCGAGTTCATCCGTGATAAACACTTGGTTACAATAGAGTTGTACCCGGTTTTTCTTGAGGTCGAGTTGGTTCTTGATTTTCGGGAAATAGAGCACGCCGGCGAGGTTGAAGGGGTAGTCGACGTTCAGGTGGATGTGGAACATGGGCTCCTCGAACGACATCGGGTAGAGTTCGTGGTAGAACTTGTTGTAGTCCTCGTCGGTGAGGGTGGAGGGCTGTTTCTGCCATATCGGGTCGGTGTCGTTAATGATGTTCGGCACTTGCACGGCCTCCTCTTTAGGCTCCTCCTTCTTCTCGTTGTCCTTGTTGTCGTGGCCGTCTTCTTTCTTGCGCCACTCGGTCTTGGTGCCGCAGCGGATGGGCACGGGCAGGAAGCGGCAGTACTTGGTGAGCAGCTGCGTCAGTTTGTCTTCGCTGACGAACTCCTGCAGGTCGTCGTCTTCCACGTGGAGGACGATCTCGGTGCCGCGGTCGGCCTTGTCAATCTCTTCGAGGGTGAAGTCAGGCGAACCGTCGCAGCTCCACTTGACAGCCTGGGCGTCTTTCAGATAGGATTTTGTGAGGATGTCCACGCGGTTGGCGACCATGAAGGAGGAGTAGAAGCCGAGGCCGAAGTGGCCGATGATGTTGGCGGCGTCGTTGCCCTTGTATTTGGTGAGGAACTCCTCGGCGCCGGAGAAGGCGATTTGGTTGATGTAGCGGTCCACCTCCTCGGCGGTCATGCCGATGCCGCGGTCGGTGACGTGGATAGTCTTGTCGTCCTTGTTCACCTTCACGTCAATGGTGAGGTCGCCCAACTCGCAGTCGGCCTTTCCTAAGCTGACAAGGGTCTTGAGCTTCTGTGTCGCGTCCACTGCGTTTGAAATCAGTTCCCTGAGGAAAATCTCGTGGTCAGAATACAAGAATTTCTTGATTACGGGAAAGATATTCTCGGTTTGTACGTTGATTTTACCGGTTTGCATATTATTTTGGTTTTTGTTTGACATTTTACGGGTTTTACGGGGCTTCCCATTGCAAAAAGTGTGCCAGTTTTGAGTGGTCAGTGATTAGTGAACAGTGAACAGTAGTTAGTAATTAGTAATGAGTAATTATTGTTGTTTTAACAGGGGGCTAAAGTTCGGTGGCGGTGCGTTTTTCACGAGGGGACGGCAAGCCGAGGGGAGATCCGGCCACGGCCCAATTCCCCTTTTGTTGTAGAAAGGGTGCCCGAAGGGCGGGGTAGTAACATGGGCATCGGAATTCCTTGATTCAGCGTTTTTCTAAACAGGACTTGTCACCCTGAAAAAAATATCTTACTGACACGACGTGTCAGTGGAACATTGTATTTTTGCCGCGCCAAATCAAAAGTGCGAAAAATGGACCAACCGAGAATCGTTCGCGAGCTGCAGCTGCTGATGTTGCTCGCCAACAACCGTTACATGAACAAGGAGGAGATCTGCGAGCGTTTCGGCTTCAGCGAGCGGACCTTCTTCCGCTACATCGACACTTTCCGCGAGGCGGGTTTCGCAGTAAAGAAGAACAGCTACAACGCCTACCGCATCGAGACGGCCGCCAACAAGATGTCGCGGCATCTCAGCGAGCTGCTCCACTTCTCCGAAGAGGAGGAGCTGGTGTTGCGCGCCGCCATCGACTCCATCGAGTCGGGCACCAAGTCGAAGGAACTGTTGAAGAAGAAGCTGTATGCGGTCTATGACTACAAGGTGATCACCGACATGGGGGTGAGCCGGCGCACGCAGCGGACCATCCACGAGCTGACGACGGCTGTCGAGAAGCGGCGGCGGGCGTTGCTGGTGGGTTACCGATCGGCCCATAGCAACACCACCTCCGACCGTCTCGTGGAGCCCTACGCCTTCACCTCCGGCCACGACCAAGTGTGGTGCTACGAGCTCTCTTCGCAGATGGTGAAGACCTTCAAGGTGGCCCGCATCGGGCGGGTGGAGGTCCTCGATTCGGGATGGCAGTTCGAGGACCGGCACGAGACGGGGTACGTCGACATCTTCCGGCTGCACGGCACCGAGCGGTTCCCGGTGCGACTGAAGCTCTCCACCCGCGCCGCGAGCCTGCTCACGGAGGAGTACCCGCTGTCTGAGCCTTTCCTGAAGGCCGAGGAGGGCGGCCGCTACCTCTTGGAGACGGAGGTCTGCCGTTTGGAGGGGGCCGCCCGCTTTATCCTGGGCCTCTACGACGACGTGGAGATCCTCGGCGGGGAGGAGCTGCGGGAGTTCGTGCGGTATCGGGTGAGGATGATGAAGTGAGAGGGTTTAAGGTTTAAGGGTTAAGGTTTAAGGTTTAAGGGTTATGGGTTATGGTTTGTGGGTTAAGGGTTAAGGGTCAGAAGCTGACGGAGATGCAAAATTTTGCGTCTCTACTGTCCGACGGTCGCCCCGTCGATGCAGAACTCGAAAGTGTATTCGTTGGTCACATTCTCAATTTGGATGGGGAACAGCACCTTTATCGATTTTCCTACCACTCCGCTCGACTGGATTTCCTCTTGTGATGAGTATCGCGGTAACAGGGGGCTTTCTCTCCATCCGCCGTATTGCCCCGACGCATAGTAAACGTTGTCTGTCGGCATGACCAAATCGGACAAGGAAGTCCCTTTCGGAACGACAGAGGCCGGCTGGGTGTTGTTGCGGTCAATGTATTTGACTCCCGAGTGCATAATCCGCCCTGTCTTTCCGTAAATATCCACATAGACCCTGTCATCCCATGGAATCTTGATGGAATGCTGCGACTTGTTCGTGAGAACAAAATGTAGAGAATAGCTGGTCATATACCATGAGATTTGGATATGTTCGTCCTCGAAGGTGTATTTTGTGAGGTTCTCGTCATTGAAGCTCACGATTTTGGTTTCGCCGAACTGCTGTTTGGCATCCACCGGCCGTTCCACCTTGCAAAGGGACACCGAATAGTTCGGATAGGAGAACATGCTGCAACCCGCCAGCAACAGGACCGCGCCGATGGCGGTCAAGGGGAAAGACAATGTTTTTTTTTTCATACGTTTTGGATTTTTTGGGTGAATAATTTTGACGGTGCAAAATAACCACAGGTCGGTGCACACGGAGTGTCAGTGGCGAGGGGAAAATCGTAGTGACAGGGAGTGTCAGTGGAAGAGGGTGGGGGTGCGAAAAAAGTGTGGTTTTGTGCAGATTATATAGGGAAAAATGCTATTTTTGCATTTTCTTTTGCGTCGAAACCTAATGACAACTGAATCTGAACATTTCCAGTATTCTCCGATTTGGAACCACCATTATGAGCGTTGGTTTCGAGAGTTTCAACATAACGGTAACAAACTTGATGCTACCGCGAAGAAAGAATTTGTGGAAATCCTAGATGAAACAATTTTTAGTTTTTCGGAGGGTTTGCCAATTCTGAAAGAAACTCTTGAGCAAATAAAAGATATGCACGATGCATACCATGATGCCTATAGGGTTGTTGTTTCAGTTGCGCAGTTTACCGCGATAACCATGACGGACTGTTTGGTTATTAGCAAATATTTCATTCTGGCTGATAAAGATTACGACCGACGGTTTATGAGAGGAAAAATGATGGTCATTCTTAACGAAGGATTCAAAAAGCTTTTTGGTTTTGAAGAAAAGACGCATCAAAAATCTGAATGGAACAGACTTGTCCCAATTCTGAAATTCTTTCCAGAGGACATTCAAAATCAGTATAAACAGTTGTCTTCTTTGCTTGAAGAACATTCCAAATCTTCTTCGTGGTGGAGAGTTGAGCGCAATGTGGAGACCCATCTTGATATTGAGAAGCTCTATGAGTCAAGATGCGAGGAGGTTGTGGAGAGTAAGGTGATGATGGATTCTTTGAAACTGTACAACACCCTCCATGCTGTAAATTTTTTTCTGACCAGTGCGCATTCTTGTTTTTATAATTATCTTTTGACCAAGTATAAGCAAGGAGAATTAAAAGAGAAATAGACGTTATACCTGCTATCAAACAATCATATATGCCAAAAACAGCTAAACCCAATAAGAAACAGGAGAAATCCATGGAAGCGGCCCTGTGGGAGTCGGCCAACAAACTGCGCGGCGCCGTGGAACCGGCGGAGTACAAGCATGTGGTGCTGTCGCTCATCTTCCTCAAATATGCCGGCGACCGCTTCGAACAGCGAAAACAGGAACTGACGGACCAGGGACTGAAAGAGTATGTCGATACGGTGGAGTTCTACACGGCGGAGAATGTGTTTTACCTGCCCGAGAACTGCCGCTGGTCGTACATTATGGAGAACGCCAAGCAACCGAACATCTTCCAGATCATTGACGATGCTTTAAGCAATATTGAGAAGAAAAACAAGCAGCTGGCAGGCGCGTTGCCCAACAACTACTACTCCAACCTCGGGTTAGACAAAACCAAGTTCGCCTCGTTGTTAGACGAAATCAACAAGCTGGACACCATTGCGGATTCGGAGAACGACCTGATTGGTCGGGTGTATGAGTATTTCTTGGGCAAGTTCGCCATCGCGGAAGGTAAAGGCAAGGGGGAATATTACACGCCGAAATCCATCGTGAATCTCATTGCCGAACTCATTGAGCCTTACGACGGCAAGATTTATGACCCTTGTTGCGGCTCCGGTGGCATGTTTGTGCAGTCGGTGAAGTTTGTGAAGGCGCACCACGGGAACCAGAAGAACGTGAGCGTGTATGGGCAGGAGAACACCAACACCACCTTCAAGTTGGCGCGTATGAACCTCGCCATCCGTGGCATTTCGGCCGACATCCGGCAGGGCGACACCTTCCACAACGACCAGCACAAGGACTTAAAGGCGGATTACATCATGGCCAATCCGCCGTTCAACCAGAAGGCCTGGCGCGAGGAGAACGAGCTCACCGACGACGCCCGTTGGAGCGGCTACGACACGCCACCGACCTCCAACGCCAACTACGGCTGGATATTGAACATCCTCGCCAAGCTCTCCACCAACGGCGTGGCAGGCTTCCTGCTGGCCAACGGTGCGTTGAGTGCTGACGGCACCGAGCTGGCTATCCGGAAGAAACTCCTTGAGAACGACAAAGTGGAGGCCATTCTCATTCTGCCGAGAAACCTTTTCTACTCCACCGATATCAGCGTGACGTTGTGGGTCCTGAATAACAATAAGAAAGCGCGGGTGGTGACCAAAAACGGACAGGAAATCCACTACCGCGACCGCGAGAACGAAATCCTCTTCATGGATCTTCGCCAAAGAGGCATACCCTTTGAAAAGAAATATGTGGAACTCGACCCAGACACGCGAGACGCGGTGACCCGCACCTACCACGATTGGCAGCAGGAAGGTTTTGAGGAGAACTACCACAACGAGCCAGAGTATTGCTACTCTGCCACCCTGGACGAAATACGGCAGAAGGGCTGGAGCTTGGTGCCCAGCAAGTACATCGAGTTCCGCAACCGCGACGAACAGATCGATTATGACGCGAAGATGCGGGAACTGCAAGGTGAGTTGCGGGAGTTGTTGAAGCAGGAAGAGGAGAACAAAAAGGAGCTGAAGGAGTTATTTGAGAAGTTAGGGTATAAATTATAAAAACAAAAACATTCTTGCGAATTTTGCAAAAACTTGCAAGAATTGTCAAGAAATATTTCGGGGAAAATGCGACAAATATGATAGAACGAGAAAATATACATTCTAACCAAATACCACTTGACAGGCGCATCCAGTATGTCAGCGACCTACATTTGGAGTTCCCTCAGAATCGGCAGTGGCTCGCAAAACATCCTCTTGAAGTAACGGGAGACATTTTGCTTGTCGCTGGAGACTCAGCATATCTTGATTTGCCAGAATCGGGAAACGACACCTATTCGGCCTACAAGTTCTGGGATTGGGCGAGCGAGCATTACAAACAAGTCATCGTGTGTTTCGGCAACCATGACTTCTACGGGTATTATGACCTTGCCACTATGTCAAACGGATTTTGCAAAGAAATTCGGCACAATGTGTATGCTTACTACAACAACGTAGTACATCTTGACGGAATAGACTTAATAGTGTCTACATTATGGTCGAAGATAAAGCCGTATGATGCATTCCTGACGGAAAAGAATGTCAGCGACTTCTATCGCATCAAGTATGATGGGCACCGGTTGACAGCAGATGATTTCAACCGCGAGCACGAGCGTTGTTTAGCATTCATAGAACAGGCCATTTCGGAGAGTGACGCTGAAAAGATCATCGTTGTCACGCACCATGTTCCCACGCAATTATGCACTGCGGTAGAATCTAAGAACAGCACCATTAACGGGGCTTTCACTGTAGAGTTGGGTGAATTTATTGCCGACCATCGCATTGATTATTGGATATACGGCCACTCACACCGTAACATCAAAGCACAAATAGGCGAAACACTCATCATGTCCAATCAATTAGGCTATGTGTCGGATAATGAACACTTGAAGAATGGGTTTAATCCATCGGCAATGATTGAGGTATCAAGCAAAAACAGATTGAGCGATGAAAGACTATAAACGTTTAGGCGACTACATCCGCGAGGTGAACGTCCGCAACCGAGAATTGAAGGTGACGAAACCGATGGGCATTAATATTGACAAACATTTTATGCCTTCGGTCGCTAATATTATTGGGACAGATTTATCTGCGTACAAATTGGTGTGTAAGAACCAATTTGCTTGTAATCTTATGCATGTTGGACGAGACGAAAAGATACCCATGGCAATGCAGAATGACGCAAATCCAATCATTGTCTCACCCGCATATTTTGTGTTTGAAATCACTAAAACGGAAGATTTGTCACCTGAATATCTGATGATGTGGTTTCGTCGTGCTGAATTTGACAGAAACGCATGGTTTTATACGGATGCCGATGTCCGTGGCGGCATGAACAAAGACGCTCTGCTGGACATGCGCCTTCCCATCCCCACCCTCGCCCGCCAGTACGAAATTGTGTCGGAATACGAGACGCTAACGCGCCGCATCCGCCTCAACGAGCAGATGATTGCCAAGCTGGAAGAGACCGCACAGGCGCTCTATCGGAAGATGTTCGTGGATGGGGTTGATGAACACAACGCTATTCTTAAAGACATATGTGAGGTGAAATCTGGGTTTGCGTTCAAAAGTGAATGGTGGCAAACGACCGGAGTCCCTGTGATAAAAATAAACAATATTCATGACAATACAATATATAGAAACGAGTGCGATTGTGTTTCTGAGGATAAAGTACGCATCGCAAATAAAAGCATTGCTCATACGGGGGATATTGTTATGGCTCTAACAGGAAATATAGGAAGAATATCTATTGTTCCTGACGAGGGGTATCTTGTTAATCAACGTGTGGGGCTTTTCAGGGTTGATGATATAGCAAGGGAGTTTTTGTACCTCACGTTAAATAGTGATGAGATCCAAAATAAAATTCAGAGTGTCGGTGGAGGAAGTGTTCAGACCAATATTAGCCCTGCCGATATTGAATCAATATCGATTATTTTACCTATAGATAAGGTAATGAGTGGGTTTCACGAACAGGTATCGCCGGTTTTCAGTGCGATATCTTGGAAGCAAAAAGAGAATTTGAAATTAACGGAATTACAGTCCTTGCTATTGGCGAGGATGGGGAAATAAAATTTACATGCTTATATAGCGCTGACACGTTTATGCTGTTTGCCACACGATATTTGCAGTACTGACAGACTGTCAGCGCTTGCTGAGTTTATGTCATTTT